>NZ_JBQEPN010000001.1:154884-253564 GCF_052045775.1 Curtobacterium sp. 22159 | reverse complement strand
CGAGTCTCGCCGCACCGCGACCGAGTCTCGGGCGCGCCCGAGCACGCTCAGTCGACGCGGTACCCGGCCTGCGCGGCCAGGAGCGGCGCGAGCGTGTACAGCTGGTCGGCGCCGATCGTCGCCCCGCGGAACCCCTCGAGCCGCTCCACCCGGTCGAGGTCGGCGCTGCGCAGGTCCACGTGCTCGATCCGGGTGTTCGTGCCCTCGGCCGCGCGGATCCGGGTGCCGTCGAACGCGACCCGCAGCAGTCGGGCGTCGGCGATGTCGAGCTCGTCGATGACGCAGTCGCGGAACACGACGTCGGTGAGCGTCGAGCCACGGAGGTTCACGAACCCGAGCTTCATCCCGACGAACTCGACCCCGTTCAGCCCGGCGTCGTACAGCTCCGCGGAGCCGACCCGGCCGCCAGCGACGCGGACCTCACGCCAGGAGCTGCTCGACGCGCGGAGCACCGGCGCGTCGAGCACCTCGACCACGCAGTCGCGCACCCGCAGCCCGCGCAGGTCGGTGCCGTCCGCGCGGAGGGCACCCACGACGCACTCCTCGAGCTCGAGGTCCGGCAGCCGTTCCCCCGCGATGTCGAACACCTCGACGCGCTTGCCCTCGATGCGGTCCCCGGTGAGGACGTCCCCCGGGCCCGGGGTCCAGTCGTCGAGGTCGATCGGTTCGGTCAGGGTGATGCGAGGGGCGTCGGTGCCGGAGGAGCGGGCCATGCCCTCAGTCTGCCGGGTGCGACCGACGTCGCAGCTCGCTGTCGAGCACGTAGTCCTTCGCCGGGCCGTGTGCTTCCCACCGGACCCGCCACCGCGTCACATCACCGTCGAGCACGCCCGTGTAGTCGTCGGGGGCACAGGCGTGCTCCACCCGCGCGCCCCACACCCAGTCGTGGAACACCCGGCCGTCCGCGAAGTGCACGGTCCACGATCCGCCGTCCGTGCGGCGCACGAGCAGCGTCCGGGTGACGGGCACCGTCCGCCCGCCGAACGTCATCGTGCCGGACTCGTCCCACCGGACCTCGTCGGCGCCGGTGCTCGTCAGCGTCGTCGTGCCGAGGACGACCCCGCGGGCCGCGGCGCGACGGTCGTCCACGGTGCGGCGGAGCTCCCACTCCCCGAGGAGGTCCGTCGGCTGCAGCACGCTCCCACCCTACGACCGAGGGCCACATGGCACCCGGCCCGCACCGGACGTCACCCGCGCAACGGCCCCGACGCCGGGACGCGAGCACCGTCCGCGAACCCGGCCACGAGCTCGCGCAACGCGTCCTCGGAGGTGTGCCGCGCCTCCCATCCGAGCTCCGAACGCGCCCGGTCGGTCCGCATCACCGGGACCTGCGCAGCGATGTCCACCCAGCCGGCATCGGTCGGTTGGAGCCGCAGCCGCCACGTCGCGGTGACGATCCCGCGGACGAGCCACAACGGCGCACGGACCGCGCCGAGCATCCCGAAGGCGCGGGCGATCCTCGGCGGGTTGAGCACCGGTCCGGCGGCGATGTTGAACGCGCCGCCGGCCCGCCGCTCGATCGCGCGCCAGAAGGCGTCGGCCACGTCGTCCGCGTGGACCGCCTGGAACACGAACGGCAACGGCAACGGCAGGAGCGCCCACCGGAGCCACCGGACGATCGACATCGGCACGAGGTGGCCGAGGAAGAGCCCGCGGATCTCCCCGGCGGCGCGCTGGAAGACGAGCCCCGGTCGGAGGCGCGTCACCACCACGTCCGGGTGTGTCCGTTCGAACACGTCCATCGCGGCCTCGTTCGCCGCCTTGTGCACGGAGTACGTCGCGGTGGGGATGCCGTCCGCCGGCCAGGACTCGTCGACGGGCGTGCGCTTGCCGTCGACGTCCACACCCCGGTACGTGCCCACGGAGGACGCGACGACGACCTGCGGCACACCGGACCGTGCCACGGCCTCCAGGACGTTCGCGGTCCCGAGCACGTTCGTCCGGTACTGGGCGGGGATGTCGTGCGTCGGCTGCAGCGCCCATGCGAGGTGCACGACCGCGTCGGCACCCTGGAACACGGCTGCCAACCGCGCGACGGCGTCGTGCGAGCCGATGTCGACGGCGTGCCAGAGGGCGGCCCGGTACGGCTCGGCGTGCGCGTCGGGCAGGCGCCGCGCGACGCCGACGATCTCGACGGCCGAGGACCCGTCCGCACCGGCGGCCGTGGCCAGGCGACGCAGCACCGCCGTCCCGACGTTGCCGGTCGCCCCGACCACGACCACGCGCATCAGGCTGCGGCCAGCGCCGGGTCGAGCACGACCTTCACGCAGCCGTCCTCCTTCTTCTGGAACACCGAGTACATGTGCGGCGCGTCCTCGAGGGAGACCCGGTGGGTCGTGAGGTCGAGCGTGCCGAGCGGGTCCGAGGAGTCCTGCACGAGCGGCATGATGTCGTCGATCCAGCGCTTCACGTTGCACTGGCCCTCGCGGATGGTGATCTGCTTGTCGAACAGGGTCATCATCGGCATCGGGTCGGCCATGCCGCCGTAGACACCGCTCAAGGACACCGTCCCACCACGGCGGACGAGGTCGATCGCCGTGTGCACCGCGGTGAGCCGGTCGACGCCGGCTGTCTCGATGGCCTTCTGCGCGAGCTTGTCCGGCAGCAGCCCGGCGGCGCGCTGGGCGAAGCCGGCGACCGGGTTGCCGTGCGCCTCCATGCCGACGGCGTCGACGACACCGTCGGGTCCCCGTCCGTCGGTGAGGTCGACGAGCTGCGGCACGAGGTCCTTCGTGAGGTCGAACACCTCCGCGCCGTGCTTCGCGCCGAGGTCGCGGCGCACCTGCTCCGGGTCGACGGCGAGCACCCGGTAGCCCAGGTGGGCACCGATGCGGGCGGCGAACTGCCCGACGGGGCCGAGGCCGAGCACCGCGAGGGTGCCGCCCTCCGGCACGTCGGCGTACTGCACGGCCTGCCACGCGGTCGGCAGGATGTCGCTGAGGAACAGCCAGCGGTCGTCGGGCGTTCCGTCGTCCGGCACCACGATCGGGCCGTAGTCGGCGTGCGGCACACGGAGGTACTCCGCCTGCCCGCCGGGGACCTGGCCGTACATCTTGGTGTAGCCGAACAGCGACGCCCCGGTGCCGTACTCCGTCACCTGGGTCGTCTCGCACTGGGACTGCAGCCCGTGCTGGCACATCCAGCAGTGCCCGCACGAGATGTTGAACGGGATGACGACACGGTCGCCGACCTTCAGGTTCGTGACGCCCGATCCGACCTCCTCGACGATGCCCATGGGCTCGTGCCCGAGGACGTCGCCCTTGTCGATGTACGGACCGAGCACACGGTAGAGGTGCAGGTCGGAGCCGCAGATCGCGGTGGAGGTGATCCGCACGATCGCGTCGGTCGGCTCCTGGATGGTCGGGTCGGGGACGGTCTCGACGGACACCTTCTCGGTGCCCTGCCAGGTCAGTGCGCGCACGTCGCGTTCCTCTCGTGGTCGCTTCGGCCGGCCGGGAGGCGCGGCTCACGTGTCCCCTCGCTACGCGCCCGCCCCGTGGTGCGTTCCCAGCCCCGTCCGCTCCGCGCGCTGCGCGTGGAGGCGGGTCGCGCCTCCTGGCCCGCCGGACCGGCGGTCAGACGACCGGGTCCTCGAGCACCGCCCGGAGCACGCGCTCGTGTTCGGTGCGGTCGCCCGGGCCGGCGCTGCCGGCGAGCATGATGAGCGCCTTCCACAACGCCCACCCGCGCGCCCGCGCCCAGGTGTCGGCGTCGAGGCCCACCGCGTCACGGAAGACCCGTCGAGCAGCCCGGTCGAGGAACGTCCATGCGAGCACGAGGTCGCACGCCGGGTCGCCGACGCCGCACGTGCCGAAGTCGATGAGCGCCACGAGTCGGCCGTGGTCGTCGACGAGGAGGTTGCCCGGGGCGACGTCGCCGTGGAACCAGACGTCCGCGCCGGTCCAGCGACTCCCGGTCGCCGCTGCCCACACCCGCTCGCAGGCCCCGCGGTCGACCGCTCCTCCGAGGGTGTCGAGCGCCGCCCGGACCTCGGGGCCGTAGTGGGACGGGTGCGTTCCGCGGTGGAAGGAGTGCGCTCCCGCGGCCGGGCCGTGCTCGGCCGGGACCGCGCGGAGCTGCCGGAGGGCCGCGCCCACGTCCCGGGCGAGCCGCTCGTGGTCGAGGTCCGACACGGTCGCCACGGCCTCCCCCTCGATCCAACGGCGGACGGACCACGGGAACGGGTACGCGTCGTCCGGGATCCCGAGTGCGACCGGCTCCGGGACGGCGACGGCGAGCCGGGGCGCGAGGAACGGCAGCACGGCCTGCTCCTTCTCGACGGCAGCGACGTACCCGGCCGCACTCGGCAGCCGCACGGACAGGTCGTCCCCGAGGCGGTACGTGCGGTTGTCCCAGCCCTGGTGCTCCACCTCGCGCACGGGGAGGTGCGCCCACGCGGGGAACCGGCGGGCGACCAGCCGTTCCACGAGCGCGGCGTCGATGCGGGGCCGGGGCACATCGGTGGGCATGCGGTCACGGTAACGCTCCCGTCTCGACGAGGGGGCCGGGTGTCCACCCCGGCGAGTTCGGTGGCCGGTCGGCCAGCCGGAGTCCGACGCGACGCCGATGCGCTCCGACCCGGACGACCGGCAGCCTGGGACCGATGGACCACCGCACCACCCGCCGCGCGCTCCTGTCCGGCGCGACCGGCACCCTCGCCGCCGCACTGCTCGCCGCGTGCTCACCCGGCCCGGGAGCGCCGCTGCGCAGCCCTTCCCCGACGCCGAGCGCGAGCCCGGACGGCGGGACGCCGACCAACACCGCGACGCCGATGCCCACACCCACCGCGACGCCGGTCACGATCGCGAAGCGCCCGCTGCCGCACGGCACGGTGACCGCACTCCCGGACGGCACGCCGGGGATCGCGTGGACCGTCGACGACGGCGCCTCCGCCGAGGTCGTGGAGGCGTACGCCCGCTTCGCCGCCGGCACGGGCACCCGCATCACGTTCTTCGTGAACGGGGCCCGGCCGTCGTGGACGCAGCACGCCGACCTGCTCCGCCCGCTCGTGGAGTCCGGGCAGGTGCAGATCGGCAACCACACCTGGGACCACCCCGCGCTGACGAAGCTCTCCGACCAGGGCATCCAGGACGAACTCACCCGGAACCACGAGTTCATCGAGCGCACCTTCGGCGTCGACGCCCGACCGTACTTCCGGCCCCCGTTCGGCTACCACGACGCGCGGGTCGACGCCGCAGCCGCCCGGGTCGGCTACTCGACCCCGCTGCTCTGGTACGGCACACTCGCCGACTCGGGCGACATCAGCACGGACCAGATCGTCGGGTTCGCCGAGCAGTGGTTCCAGCCAGCGCACATCGTCATCGGTCACGCCAACTTCCCCGGCACGATCGGGGCGCTGCCACGGCTCCGGACGCTCCTCGACCAGCGCCACCTCGCGACGTTCACACTCGACGACGTCTTCTCCCGTTGAGCCCTTCCGGCGTGGCGTCGGTCGTGGCTAGGCTCCGGGCATGGCCTCCGTCTCCGACCTGCTGACCGCCAACCTGCACGACGTGTTCGGCAACCGGGACCCGGAGTCCCGCCGTGCGGCGATCGAACGCTCGTTCGCGCGGGACGTGCGGTTCACCGACCCGGAGGGCACCGCCGTCGGGTGGGACGCCCTCGAGCAGAAGGCGGCAGCGCTCCTCGACCAGGTGCCCGGCGCGTTCCAGTTCGTCGAGGAGGGCCGCCGCTACGTCTCGGACACGCACGGCGCGCTCGCGTGGGGCTTCGGCCCGGTCGGCGCACCGGCCGTGCGGGGGATCGACGTCATCGAGGTCCGTGACGGCGTCATCGCCACGCTCACCACGTTCTTCGCCGAGCCGACCGCGGCCGACTGAGCACCGTCGGCGCGGGTCAGCCGCGGAGCCGGTCGCGCTCCGCCGCGGGCAGGTGCTCCGTCGCGGTCACCCGCGCCGCCGGCGTGAGGAACCGCCCCTGCCGCTCGAGGAACGCCACGAGGGCGTCCTCGGACGCCCGCTTCCCGGTCTCACGCAGCACCCACCCGAGCGCGGACTGCACGGTGTCGCTCCGCTCCCGGACCAGTCGTCCGGCGATGCCGAGCGGGACCTCGGCATCGCCCCGCTTCGCGAACGCCAGGGTGGCCACGACCGCGATGCGGCGGACCATCGCGACGTCGGACTTCACGAGCGCGTACAGCGGCCCGGTCGAGGCCCCGACGAGCGGCGCCCCGACGAGTTCCTCGGCGCCGAGGTCGACCAGCACCGTGTCGTCGAACCGCTCCGCCTTCGCTGCCGACAGGTACTCGTCCGTGAGCTCCGGGTCGGGTCGTTCCCGCATCGCCTGCACCAGGAGCAGCACGGCCACGAGCCGAGCACCCGCGTCCTCGCTCCACAGCAGTGCCGAGCGCTCCCCCTCGTCGAGGTCCGAGAACTGCCGGGCGACCCTCCGGGCCGCCGCGACGTCACCGGGCGTGCGCGCGAACGCGGCGAGGACCGCTTCCGCGTCCGGGAGGCGCGTCATGCGACCTCCCCGTCCGTCGCCTCGGACCGGGGTGCGGCCCGCCGCCCCCGACGCAGGACGATCACCGCCACCACCACGAGGAACGCGGCGAAGAGCCAGGTGCCGACACGTGGGTCGACGAGGCGGGCGATCCACGCGCCTCCCGGCGAGCACACCGCCGCGGTGATGCCGACGATCAGCCCCGTCCGGAGGTCCGCCGCACGACGCCGGAGGTTCGCGACCGTCCCCGACACCGAGGTCGGCACCATCGTGAGCAGCGACGTGCCCTTCGCGAGCAGGTCACCCGCGCCGAGGACGACCTCGAGCCCCGGCACGATGACGACCCCGCCGCCGACGCCGACCAGCCCGGACAGCACGCCGGACAGCAGCCCGATGAGCAGCAGCACGATCGCCTCGACCACGCCGAAGTGCACCGCGCCGCCGCGGGTCGGGACGGTCGTGACGAGGGACACGAGCACGACCGCGATGAACCCGACGAAGATCCAGGGGAGCGCGCGGAGCGGCAGGGCGCGCAGGAGCCGCGCCCCGATCGGGGCCCCGACGACGCTGCCCACGGCCAACATCAGGGCTGCGAGCCAGTGCACCTCGCCCTGCACCGCGTAGGTGACGGCGCCGACGACGGCCGCCGGGGCGATCGCCACGAGCGACGTCGCGGATGCCCGGCGCTGGTCGAGGTGCAGGAAGGCCATGAGCGCCGGCACCACGATGACCCCACCGCCGACACCGAACAGGCCGGAGAGCAGCCCGGCGACGATCCCGATCGCGACCAGCACGACCGGTCGTCCGCGTGGCTCCATCCCGCCAGCCTACGGCGAGCGCTGCGCGGTACCGGAGTACCGGTTGGCCGAGGCGCTCGTCGCGCTGCTCTTCCCTGCCGGAGTCGTGGTCGCTGCGACCTGACGGACCGGCTGAGGACAGGATGGGGACATGCCGACCCCGAACCCCGCCTTCGTCCCGCCCACCGCACACCCCACCCGCCCGGACGTCCGCGGCACCTTCGGCACGGCCGCGTCGACGCACTGGATCGCGACCGCCACCGCGCAGTCCGTCCTCGAGCGCGGTGGCAACGCCTTCGACGCGGCCGTGGCCGGAGCCTTCGTCCTGCACGTGGTCGAACCGCACCTCAACGGGCCGGGCGGCGACCTGACCGCGGTCTTCGCCACCGCCAACGACCCGAGGCCGACGGTGCTCGTCGGGCAGGGACCTGCTCCGGCCGGCGCGACGCCGGAGCACTACCGGTCCGAGGGGCTCGACATGGTCCCCGGTTCCGGCGCGCTCGCGGCGACCGTGCCGGGTGCGGTCGACGCGTGGCTCCTGCTGCTCCGCGACCACGGCACGTGGGAACTCGCCGACGTGCTCGAACCGGCGATCGGGTACGCCCGCGACGGCCACCCCGTCGCGCCGGCCGTCGTCCGGACGATCACCGCCGTGCAGGGACTCTTCGAGGAGCACTGGCCCACCTCCGCCGCACAGTGGCTGCCGGGAGGCGCGGTGCCGGTCCCCGGGGACCTGGTGCGCAACGAGGCGCTCGCCTCCGTGTTCGACCGGCTCGTCGCGGCAGGCACGGGCGCCGGCAGCCGGACCGCCCGCATCGACGCGGCGCGGACCGAGTGGGCGGAGGGCTTCGTCGCCGAGGCCGTCGACCGGTTCGTGCGGCAGCCGCACCGGCACTCGTCGGGCACCGACCACGCGGGGGTCATCCGCGCGTCCGACCTCGCCGCGTTCCGTGCGACGTACGAACCGGCGACGACGGCCGAGTTCCGCGGGTGCACGATCGCGAAGACGGGCCCGTGGGGCCAGGGCCCGGCGCTCCTGCAGACCCTGCGGCTGCTCGAGCCGCTCGACGACGCGCTGCTCGACCCGTCGACCGAGGTCGGCGTGCACACGATCGTCGAGGCGCAGAAGCTCGCCCTGGCCGACCGCGAGGCGTTCTACGGCGACGGCGACGTCCCGCTCGACGTGCTGCTCTCGGACGCGTACACGGACGAACGCCGGACCCTGATCGGTGAGCGGGCATCCGCGGAGCTCCGGCCCGGCACCGTCCGGGGCGTGACGTACGCGATGCCGCCCGTGCGGACCGCCCACGAGGCGGAGCGTGCCGGCGCCGTCCGGGGGCAGGGCCTCGGCGAGCCGACGGTGCAGATCCCCCGCGACGGTGACTCCTCCGCCGCTCCCGCCGCGCCCGTCGAGGACCGCGGCGAACCGTTCGTCGCCCCGACCGGCGAGACCCGCGGCGACACCTGCCACATCGATGTCGTCGACCGCTGGGGCAACATCGTCAGCGCCACTCCGTCCGGCGGGTGGCTGCAGTCGTCCCCGACGATCCCGGAGCTCGGGTTCTGTCTCGGCACGCGCCTGCAGATGACGTGGCTCGAGGAGGGAACCGCGTCGACGCTCCGACCCGGCGAACGTCCCCGCACGACCCTGACGCCGACGCTCGTGCTGCGGGACGGGGTGCCGGTGGCCGCGCTCGGCTCGCCCGGCGGCGACCAGCAGGACCAGTGGCAGCTGCTCTTCCTGCTGCGCTGGATCGTCGGCGGGTACTCACCGCAGCAGGCGATCGACGCCCCGGCCGTGCACACGACGTCGTTCCCCGGCTCGTTCTGGCCGCGGACGTGGGAACCGGCGGGGCTCGTGGTGGAGGACCGGCTCGGCGACGAGGTCATCGCCGGGCTGGAGGCTCGCGGGCACGTCGTCACGCGTGCCGGGGACTGGTCGCTCGGCCGTCTGTCGTGCGTGACCCGTGACCCGGAGAGCGGCGTGCTCGGCGCGGCGGCGAACTCCCGCGGTGCGCAGGGCTACGCGGCCGGACGCTGACGACGACGGCGAACCGCACGGACCACCCGCACGACGTTCACCACCGGGTACGCCAGCGCGAGCATCGCCACGATCGCCATGCCGAGGGCCGCGACCCACGCGGGCTCGGTCTGGGTCAGCATCCGGACGATCTGCACGAGGGCGTTGATGCCGATCGCGGCGAGGACGATCGACGCGGCGATCCGCCACGCGAGGCCCAGCCGCGTCACCGGCGCCTCGGGGCCGGCGCCGCCCTCCGGCGAGCTGTAGGCGAATCCGACGTTGCCCGGCGCCGCGTTGGCGATGCTGCGCCGCATGGTGGCTTCGTCCCGCTCCGGCGGTTGGTAGTGCGTCCGCGGTTGGTACAGGTTCCCCTGCCGGACCCGGTCGAAGTCGTGTCGCTCTGCCATGGTCCGCTCCCCCCGCGGCGCGCCCCTCGCTCCGTCGGCGCCATCGTAACGAGCGGCTTCCCGACCGGTGGGAACCGTTACCCGATCGACGTCAGCGGAAGTGCAGGATCGTCAGTGGGTCCTTGAGCGTCCCGTTCACCCGTGTCTCGACGTGCACGTGCGGGCCGGTCGACTGTCCGGTGTTCCCGGACCTCGCGATCTCCGTGCTGGGCGACACGATCTGCCCCTTCGACACCTCGATCTTGCTGAGGTGTGCGGTGAGCACGGTCGTCAGGCCGTAGGTCACCACGACGTAGTTGCCGAACGACGGGTCGTTCGCGATGGTGCTCGTGACCGTTCCCGAGCCCGAGGCGTAGACCGGCGTGCCGACCCCCACGGCGGCGTCGGTGCCCTGGTGGTAGCGCGGCGTGTGGCCCGCCCCGCGGTCGTCGCCGAACCGGCCGGTGATCTTGGTGCTCGCGACCGGCCACAGCAGTCCGGTGACCTTCCGCGTCGACCACGCGCGCGTGTCGTTCTTGCCGTAGACCACGACGTTCGCGTCGAGCTGCACGAGGAGCTGTCCCGCGCCGGCCCGCCCGCTGTTCGAGGACCACAGGGTGCGACCGTCGGTACCGATGACGGCGAGGCTGCCGTCGGTCTGGACGGCGGCACGGGCGCCGGGCTTGCGCGAGGTGCGGGAAGACCAGACCGGCTTGCCGCTGACGAGCTGCACGAGGTTGCCGTCGGCCTGCATCGTGAAGGTGCGGGACTGGCTGGTGTCCGACCGGAGCACGGTCCCCGGGAGGATGACGTTCCCTGCCTTGACGCGGTCCTGGTAGCTGTCCACCGACCAGAGGACCTTGTTCGCCGTGGTCTTCGACCGGATGATGCCGTCGGGCTGGACGCCGAGGTCCCGGCCCGGCACACCGTTGCCGGTTCCCCACTGCTTGAACGCCTTCCGGTCCAGCCGCAGTGTGAGGACCCCGTCCTGTCCGTAGAGCGCGACCGCGCCGGGCTTGTTCGCCGTGTTCGACGACCAGAGCACGGCGTTGCCGATGCCGTACTCGACGAGGTTGCCGTCGGCCTGCATGACGAGCCGGAACTGCCCGTTCTCGGACGTGATCTGGTCACCGGCCACCATCGTCGTCCCGGCCTTCATCGTGCCGACGTAGGTGGCGGCGGCGTGAGCCGGCGAGACGGCGACGACGCCGCCGACGAGGCCGACCGCGACCGCCGTGACGACCGCGGCGAGACGTGCTGAGGTGCTGCTGCGCAAGAGGATCCCCTGGTTCGTTCGACGCGCCCTGAACGCGTCGTCGAACGATGGTCACAAGCCGCGCAGCAGTGACACAGCCCCAGTTCCGGGGGCTTGGAGACCGCCGTCCGGTGTGCAGCGCCGGTGCTACCGCCGCGCGGCTCGCACCCAGCGCACCAGGTTGACCACGGGGTAGGCGAACGCGAGCATCGCGACGACGACCATGCCGAGGGCGCCGACCCAGACCGCGTCGGGCTGCACGAGCGTCCGGACGATCACGACGACGGCGTTGATGCCGATCGCCGCGAGCACCAGCGATGCGACGATCCGCCAGGCGAGTCCGAGTCGGGAGACCGTCCCGCCGGCGCCGGCACCGGCACCGTGTTCGGGGGCCTCGTACGGGATCCCCATCACCATGTGGTTGCCGCTCTCGCCGCGGGGTCGGGCGACGGCCTCGGTGTGCTCGGGTGCGCGGTACGGCAGCTTCGGACGATAGAGGTCCTGCGCGGTCGTCCGGCCCAGCTGGAAGTCCTGCGAGTCCTGCATGTCGGTCCTCCCCACACGGCGCGCCCCTCGCGTCCTGTCGCCATCGTAGCGAGCGACGCTCAGGGAAGCACCGAGCGTTACCGGATCGATGTCACAGGGTCGGGACGACGACGGCGCGGCCGGAGAGTTCGCCGGCCTCGAGCTTCCGGTACGCCTCGAGTGCGTCGGACAGCGCGTACTGCTCGACGTCGGGGACGATCTGCCCGGCACGGTACATCGCGACGACCTCGTGCAGGTCGGCGATCGTGCCCCAGTAGGTGTTCGTGATGGTCGACTCGTAGGGCGTGGCGAAGAAGTTCCACTCGGTGGTCCCGCCGGCGATGCCCACGACCGTGAACCGGCCGCCGATCGCCATCGACGCCTGGGCCGTCGTGATCGTGGGCGTGGCGCCGACGAAGTCGAACGCCGCGTCCACACCCTTGCCGCCGGTGATCTCCCGGATCGCGGCGACCTGGTCCGGACCGCCGGGGACCGTGATCGCGCCACGTGCTGCGGCGCGGTCCATCGCGTCCTGCTTCATGTCGGTGGCGATGACGGTGGCGCCGGTCAGTGCGGTGAGGATCTGCACCGCGATCTGCCCGAGGCCGCCGAGCCCGACGACGAGGGCGTACTTGCCGCCACCGGCCAGGTTCGGCAGGGCGTTCTTGATCGCGTGGTACGGCGTGAGCGCGGCATCGCTGAGGGGCGCCGCGGCGACGGGGTCGGCGTCGCCGAGCGGCACGAGGTTGCGCGCCGGGACGACCACGTACTCCGCCATGCCGCCGTCGCGCCCGAGACCGATGCCCGCGTACGGGTTCGTGGCCGCGTTCTCGCAGTAGGTGTCCTGCCCCTTGGAGCAGTACGAGCAGTGCCCGCAGCCGACCGGACCGTAGACGAGGTAGGCGTCACCCTTCGTGAAGCCGGCGACACCGTCCCCGACCTCCTCGACCCACCCGGAGTTCTCGTGCCCGAGCACGAACGGCGGCTGCTGCGCTCCCGGTGCCCCGGCCACGAACTCGCGGTACACGGCGACGTCGGAGTGGCACGCGCCCGCTCCCGCGACCTTGAGCAGCACCTCCCCCGGCCCCGGCGTCGGCTTCGGGACGTCGGTGAGGGACGGGAAGGTCTGGAACTGCTCGAACACGACGGCGCGCATGGTGGGTCTCCTTTGAACGCGTCCAGAGTACACCTGTCGCACAGGACGACACGTGTCGCGCATCGGTGATGCACGACGCGCCACTGTCCCCCATGCGCCCGATCGGACGACCGACCTGCGTCTTCGCCGTGAACAGGTTGCGAGAACGACCGTTCTCAGCTTGACTCGGAGCCGGTCCCGAACGCGGCGACCATCCCCACACGAAAGGAGCGGCCATGCCCACGCGCACCGCACGCACTGCTTGGAACGGCGGCCTCGAGGACGGCTCCGGCCAGGTCGAGCTCTCCAGCTCGAAGGTCGGCACCTACGACGTCTCGTTCCCCAAGCGCGCCGCCGACGACGCCGGCGGCACCACCAGCCCCGAGGAGCTCATCGCCGCCGCGCACTCCGCCTGCTACGCGATGCAGTTCTCCGCGATCCTCGGTGAGGCCGGCGGCACGGTCGAGGCGCTCGACGTCAAGGCCGACGTCTCGCTCGGCCCGGACAGCGCGGGCGGGTTCAAGCTCACCGGCATCGTCCTCACCGTGAACGGCGAGGTCTCCGGCATCGACGAGGCGACCTTCCTCAAGGCCGCCGACGACGCCAAGGCGACCTGCCCGGTCAGCAAGGCGCTCACCGGCGTCGACATCACGCTCCACGCGACGTTCGAGCAGTAGCCGCCACCCGTGACGGTCGTCACCACACGACGGACGGGAGGCGCGGTGCACCCTGGCACCGCGCCTCCCGTCCGTCCGGATGCGCTCAGTCGACGTCGGCGACGGCGCTCGAGACGGCCGTCGGGGCGTCGTACTCACCGTCCGGGATCGCCCGGAGCGCGTCGAGCACGTCACCGTCCGCTCCCTCACGCTCGGCGGTCGCCACGATGTCGTCCTTCGAGGCCGGGTAGTCGATACCGCTCAGGTACTTCTGGACCTGGATCGGGTTCGGTGCTGCCATGTCGGTTCCTTCCGTCGGTGGAACCCACCGAGTACGCCGACCGTCCTCGACGCGCGTCCGGGATCGCGCGCCGTGGCCAGCGTCAGAGCTCCCAGCCGCCGTCGCTCCACGTCGACAGCCGCCGGGCCGCCTGCGGCTCGTACCGCTCCATCCACCCGCGCTCGAGCCGGGCGACCGCGCGGTCGAACGCCGGCACGAGGTCGAGGTCGGACCGGAGGAGCGACTGGAGCTGCAGCCCCTCGTACAGCGCGATGAGCTGCTCCGCGCCGCGCCGCGGGTCCATCGTGTGGGGCGCCCGACCGACGGCGACGTCGTGCTCGAGTCCCCGCTTGATCTGGGCGTAGAAGAGCTGGTAGCGCGACCGGAGGTAGGGCGCCATCGGGTGCTGCGGGTTCCCGGCGACGGAGAGCAGCGCGACGAGGAGCCGCACGAGCGCGGGGTCCTCGGCGTTCGACGCGACGACGGCGCGCAGCAGCTGGACGGTGGTGCCGTCCCCGACCTCCCGCGCGACCTCCTCCATCCGGCTGCCGTTCCAGCGGTCGACAGCGGCGAGCACGAGTCCGTCCCACGAGGGGAAGTGCTGCCGGAGCTCCGCCACGGAGAGACCGAGTCGCTCGGCCACCATGCCGGGGTCCGCTTCGTGGAACGGGACGTCGTGCAACAGGTCGACGGTGGCGCCCACGATCGTGATGCGCAGGTGCAGGGTCGCGGCCGCGGCGGCTGCCGCCTGCGTGTCCGCGCTGGTGTGTTCGAGCATCGTGCCCTCCGTCGGTCCCCGGACGTCCTGTCCGTGTCGCCCCTTCGGGCACGTCCATCCAAACGGAGTTCGGGGGCGACCAGGCATCCCCGGTCCGGGTGTCGGCATGTCGGGGGACAAGCGACGGGTTCGCAGCACGTTCGCGGCGATCCGTGTGACGATGCCGTCATGACCCCGAACGACCCCACCGCGCAGGGACTGGCGACCATGGCCTCGGCCGGCTTCGAGTTCGGTGGGGACGCCGAACAGGTCGCGCACGACGTCCGGACGATGTGGGAGCAGCTCGGGCGTCCGGTCGGTGCCTTCGACGCCGCGGCCCGCGCGATCGCGGTCCTGCCGCAGCGTCCCGAGGTGCCGGTCGCGCACCAGGCACGACGTCGCGAGTTCGAGCGCGCCGTGGGCATCAACCCGGTCGAGGTCGAACTCGCTGCCGCGCTGTCCGCGCGCGAGCTGCTCGAGGGCATGGCCCGGTCCTGCGGCGCTCCCTGCTGAGGTGGGCGGTGCCGAGGCGGCCGTCTGACGGACCGGAGGCGCGGTGTCGGTCCGCCGCGCCTCCGGTGCGTCCGCGGACCGACTACGGGGTGGGCATACCGCCGTCGACGTGCAGGGTCTCGCCCACGACGAACGACGACTCGCCGCTCGCGAGGAACACGTAGGCCGGCGCGAGCTCCGCGGGCTGACCCCAGCGGCCGAGGTAGGTCTCCTCGCCCACGGACGGCAGCGCGTCCGGAGCCTGACCGCCGGCGGGCTGGAGCGGCGTCCAGATCGGGCCGGGTGCGACGGCGTTCACGCGGATGCCCTTCGGCGCGAGCTGCGCCGCGAGGCCCTTCGCGAGGTTGTTCACCGCCGACTTCGTGGCCGCGTAGTGCACGAGGTTCGGCGACGGCGCGTACGCCTGGATCGACGTCGTGTTGATGATCGTCGACCCGGGCGGCATGTGCGGCACGGCGGCCTTCGTGATGCGGAACGTGGCGTACACGTTCGTCTTGAAGGTCTCGTCGAACTCGTCGTCGTCGATGTCCGTGACCGCATCGATGTTCTGCTGCTTGCCGGCGTTGTTGACGAGGACGTCGAGTCCGCCGAGCTCGTCGACCGCCGTGCGGACGAGCTGCTCGCAGAACTCGAGCGAGGTGATGTCACCGGGGATCGCCACGGCCTTGCGACCGGCCGCCTCGATGAGCCCGATGATCCGGTCGGCGTCCTCCTGCTCCTCCGGCAGGAACCCGATGGCGACGTCGGCACCCTCACGAGCGAAGGCGATGGCGACCGCGGCGCCGATGCCGGAATCGCCACCGGTGATGAGCGCCTTGCGGCCCTCGAGTCGGCCGGAGCCGCGGTAGGAGTCCTCGCCGTGGTCGGCCGGGACGTTCTCCGCCATCTCCTGGTCGGTGCCGGCGCCCTCGAGGTACTGCTCGTCGGGCTTCTTGTCGGCGTACATCTTCGTCGGGTCCTGCATGGAGTACTGGTCCGTCATGCCGCGTACGGTACGCACGTCGTCACCATCGGCCGTCCAGACGGGTGTCCCCCGGTGCGCGGAGCGGACGCCGGGAAGGTCACGGTCCGGTGACGACCAGGCCCCGATTCGGTAACACCCGTCGTCCAACGAGCATCGACGTCGTACCGTCGAGTGGTGACCTCCCGGACCGTGCTGGCGTTGAGCGCCGCCGTGCTGGCCTTCTCGGCCGGCGCGCTCGCGGTCGATGGCCCGTCCGGCGCAGCGCCCGCCTCCGCTGCCGAGGTCGCACCCGACAGCGCGACGCACGACCCGGCCCGGGTGAGCACGGCGAAGCTCAAGCGGGTGGACTCCATCGAGCTCGACGCCGAGTCGCTCGTGTTCCGTCGCGACTCGAAGACCGTGGCCGACGTCTCGATGCGCGACTCCCGCCGGACCGTCAGCCTCTTGAACCGCCTGCTGGGCACCCCGTCCCGCATCCAGACCGCCGAGGGCGACGGCGGTGCCTGCTTCCCCTCGGGGACGACCTACACCTGGGGCGGGGCCATCCGCGTGGCGTCGCTGACGACGGCTGCGCCCGCCGGCAACGCGGTCGAGATCCGTGTCCTCCGCGACGCCGTGCAGTCCCGCTTCGGCGACGACGTCGAGCTCTCCGGGCCCGACGGGGTGCAGGTGGGCGACGACATCCACGACGCCATCCAGGACGCACCGAAGTCCGAACGGGTCTCCTTCGGCTCGGACGACGCGAAGGCGTGGCAGCTCCTCCTCGAACCGGGGTGGGAGCCGGACGACGATGCACCCGACGCCCGGTCCGAATCCACGGCCGCGGCCGGTGCCGACGGGGACGGCGCACGATCGGCCGACTCCGGCACGAACGGCGTCTCGGCCCTGACCGACGACACGACGGTCACCGTCCTCGGGTCACCCATGCCCGTGCACGCGCAGCGCAGCTGCTGACCACCGGCACGCCCGGCTCCGAGGTCACACCCGCAGCGTGGCCACGACGGGGAAGTGGTCGCTCGCGAACCAGGTTTCCGGGCCGTCGTGGTCGATCACGACGCGGTCGACGCCCGCGATGCCCCGGACGAACACCCAGTCGATGCGGTCGCCCGAGTCCACCGGCGGTTCCCAGTCGTTGAAGGTCGCCGTCCGGTCGTCAGCGTCGCCGCCGAGGACCCACGCGTCCGCGAACCCCGCGGCCTCGAGCACGCGCGACGCCGCTCCGGCCCCGGCCGGCTCGTTGCAGTCACCGGCGACGACGACCGGACCGTCCGTGGCGCTCAGCCGCTCGACGATGAGCGCCGCGCTCTTCGCCCGGACCTCGTCGCCGTGGGGTCCCTCCTCGTGGTCGAGGTGCGTGGTCAGCAGTGTGAAGGGGTCACCCTCGGCGTCCAGGAACCGTGCGTGGTTCGCGACGCGGGGGTACAGGCTCCCCCAGGTGTTCGAGACCGGCTCGTCGGGGGTGTCGGACAGCCAGAACGTCCCCTCGTCGACGGGGCGGAACCGACTGCGCCGGAAGAACACCGCGGCGTGCTCGCCCGCGGTGCCGCCCTCCCGCCCCTGGCCGACGTCGCCGCGCTCCGGCAATCCGGCGCGGAGGTCGTCCATCTGGTGGGCGAAGGCCTCCTGGACGCAGAGCAGGTCGGGGTCGTGTCGGCGGATCACGTCCAGGACCGCGGGGAGTCGGGCGGGCCAGTCGTGCGCCGGGTCCGGGTTCTTGATGTTGTAGGTCATCAGGGTGATCGGACGCGCTGGGGTGCTCACCGGTCGAACCTACCGACCGTGGTGCTCAGCGAACCAGGACCCGCCGCAGGGCGATGACCCCGTCGCGTACTCGGGTCTTCGCGGTGCCGAGCGGGACGCCGAGCGACGCAGCGACCTCGGGCCCGCTCAGGCCGACGAGGTGGCGGAGCACCACGGCCTCGCGCTGACGGTCGGGCAACGCGGTGACGGCGCGGTGGAGTGCTGCACGGTCGAGGACGCTCTCGGCGCGCTCCGCGCTGGAGTGGTCGACGAGGTCGAACTCGCGCGCGCCGACCCGCAGGTCCCGCTCGCGGTCCGCGCGGCTCTTCCGTACCCGGTCGATGGCCCGTCGCTGCGCGATCGTCCGGATCCACGACAGCGGCGCGTGCGCCGGGTCGTACCGGTCGGCGAGCTGCCAGATCTCGAGGAAGACGTCCTGCACGACCTCTTCCGTCTGCCAGGGGTCGACGAGCTGGTGCCGCACGTACCGCTCGACGAGGGGCCGGAACCGGGCGTGCAGGCGCGGGAACGCGGTCGGGTCCCCGGCGGCGACGGCGAGCAGGAGGGCACGTTCTTCCTCGCGTCTGGCGAGCAGGTCGTCGTTCACAGGGAGAATGTCACATACAGGAAATGTACTTGCAAGTACACTCTGAGCATGCGCCCGGAACACCCTCCGAAGACCCTTCGTCACACGACCGCGAAAGGACTGGCGACGCGCAACCGCATCGTCGCGACCGCGGCCGACCTCATGCTGACGCGCGGCATCGCGGGGACCACCCCCGACGACATCGGCGCGGCCGCCACGGTCGGGCGCTCGCAGATGTACCACTACTTCACGGACAAACGCGCACTCGTCCGCGACGTCATCCGCCAGCAGACCGAGGCGATCATCGGGCACCAGGGCCCCGACTACGACGACCTCACCACCTGGGAGGCATGGGAGCGCTGGCGCGACCACATGGTGTCGGACGCGGAGGCCGGGGGCTGCGTGGGTGGCTGCCCGCTCGGATCGCTCGGGACGGAGCTCGCCGAGCGGGACGTGGACGCACGCGACCTCGTGGCGGCGGGGTTCGCGCGCTGGGAGCTGGGCTTCCGGAACGGCATCGCGGGCATGCGGGAGCGCGGACTCCTCGGGCCGGACGCGGATCCCGCCACCCTCGCGACCGCGGTGATGGTCGCGCTGCAGGGCGGCCTGCTCCTCGCCCAGGTGCAGCGGGACGTCCGGCCGCTGGCGATCGGGCTCGACGCCGCGATCGCCGCGATCCGTCGGTACGCGGCGGCTCCGGAGGTCAGTTGATGCAGACGCCCGGCTTGCCGTAGCTCTTCACGTCGGTCGACGTCGGCTTCGGCTCGGACGACCCGGAGGCCTTGCTCGACTCGGACGGCTCCGACGCCGCGGGCTGCGAGGCGGCCGGAGCACCGCCCGCGGCTCCCGCATCGCTCGCCGGGGCCGACGCTGCGCCACCGGCAGCAGGGACCGGGGTCACCGTCTTGCCGTCCGAACCGAGCACGAGCGTGACACCCGTCGCAGCGCTGGTGCGGACCGCGACGGCACCCGGGACCACGGCGGCCACGGCCTTCGCCTGGGCCTCCATGCCGGCGGGGTACTGCACCTGCGTGGTCTTCGTGAGCTCGGAGGAGCCCGGGGCGCCGACCTGGAAGCCGCGGGCGGTGAGGACCGTCCCGGCCGCACCCGCGGCGCCGGTGATGCCACTGCCGTTGAGCACCGTCACCGACGTGCTCGCCGGCTGTGCCGGAGTGGCCTTGGTGTACTCCTCGGGCTCGCCGACGAGCCCCTGCACGAATGCGGGGAGCCCGACGGTGTCGACCTGGACGATGGACAGCGGTGCGCCGTTCACGGTGATGGTCGGGGTCCCGAGCGTGGGGATCGTCGCGGACTGGATGTTCGCCGGGCGCAGGTTCCGCAGCTGGCTCGCCAGGGAGACGAGGTCGGTGTCCGTCTGGATCGCGCTCCCGACCGCCGCGAGCGTGTTGCCCAACTTCACCGGGTTGAGCAGCGTCCCCGCGGAGAGCACCTTGCGCGCCTCCTGCGAGAGGAAGTACTGCTGTCGGACGTTCCGGTCGAGGTCGCCGTTCGGCAGCCCGTGACGTTGGCGGACGAACGACAGCGCCTGCTTGGCGTCGAGTGTCGACTTGCCCTTCGGCAGGTCCACGCCGGAGTACGGGTCGTTGACGGCGTTGTTGAGGCAGACGTCGACGGGGCCGAGCTCCTTCACCACCTGGTAGAAGCCGAGCAGGGAGACCCGGACGTAGTGGTCGATCGTCAGGCCGCTGAGGTTCTGGATCGTCTTGATGAGCAGCTTCGCGCCGCCGGTGTCGCCCCCGCCGTTCAGTGTGCCGTAGTAGAACGCGCTGTTGAGCTTGCCCTTGCCGACACCGGGGATGTCGACGTACGAGTCGCGGGGGAACGAGATCATCGTCGCCTGCGAGCCGTCGGCGTTGATGTGCAGCACGATCATGGTGTCCGTGTTCGTCGCCCCGCCGTCGGACTCGGTGCTGAGCTCCGCCATCTCCTCCGGCGTCGCGTTGTCCGGCCGGTGGTCGTCACCGACGAGCAGGATGTTCTGCGCCTGCCCGTCGACGTCGTCCTTCTTCGCCGGGTTGCCCGTGATCGCGTCGATCTTCGTGACGCCGTTCGAGAGACGCCCGTAGGCGTACGCGGCGTACCCGCCGCTGAGCAGGACGGCCATCGTGAGCACGCCGGCGATCGCGGGGAGGACCACCCCGGCGCGTCGCTTCTGACGGCCGTGGCGGGGCGGCGTGAAGCCGCGGCGGCCGCGGCGGGTCGTCTGCTCGGGCTCGTTCGTCACCTGAGAAACCATAACGGGCACTCGTGGAACCGGCGTGGACCACCCCTGGGAGGTCGCCGCGATCCGTGCTCACTGCCGCGGCTGCATGAAGCCGGGGTTGCCCGAGGCCGCGACGGTGAAGCGGACGACGTCGCTGCGGTAGCGGTCGTCGGAGAACTCGAACGGCCGACCGTCCGCGTCGATCGACGTCCGACGGACGCGCAGGATGGGCGACCCCTCGGCGACCTCCATGAGCTGGCTGTCCAGGGCGTCCGCGGCGATCGCGTCGATCTCGTGCGCGACGTCCGCGAACCGGTGCCCCCTGGTGGCGAGGAACTCGGTGATGGACTCCTGGTCGATCTCGGCGAAGTCGAACAGCAGCCGCCCGACCGACTCGACGAACGTCGACCGCTCGAGCATCGCCGGGCGGCCGTCGAGCGTGCGCAGCCGGACGACGTCCACCACCCGATCGCCCGGCTCGATGCCGAGCGCGGCCGCCTGGTGTTCGTCCGCTCGACGCACGGCGAGTTCCTCGGTGCGGGCGCCGGGCGTCCGATGGAAGGACCGCGCCCACGTGGTGAACGGCGTGTAGACGTCCGCGCGCTGCTGCACCTGCCGCGTCCGCACGCGTGAGGGACGGCCACGCGTCGACTCGATGAGGCCCTCGGACCGGAGTTCGGCGAGCGCGTTGCGGATCGGGCCCCGCGACGTGTTCCACCGGAGCGCGAGCTCTCCCTCGGTCGGGACGTCGTCGCCCGGGGCGAGCTCGCCGTCGAGGATCTGCGCACGCAGGGCATCGGCGATCTGCTTGTACACGAAGTCGGCCACGTGTCGATACTACGGTCAGCGTCTGCCCGGCAAACGCGATGGACACCGCCGCGATCCGCCTGAGTTGTATGGCGATCAGGTGAACGCATCGTGTCGATCGGGTAGGTGTATACCTATCTCGGCCAAGCGTGTGCAATTCTCGGGAACATGTTCAAACCGTCCCACTACGACGTCGCGATCGTCGGAGCCGGCATCGTCGGGCTCGCCCACGCCTGGGAGGCACACCGCCGCGGCCTCCGGACGGTCGTCGTCGACGCCACCGCAGGAGTGCACGGCGCCTCCGTCCGGAACTTCGGACATGCCTGCATCACACCCCAGACCGGCGCAGCTGCGGTCTTCGCCGCCGAGGCCCGCACGCGCTGGCTCGACCTCGCCGCCCGGGCCGGGTTCACCGCGCGGCAGACCGGCACGGTCGTCGTCGCGCGGCGTCCGGAAGAGCTCGCCGTGCTCGAGGAGCACGACGCGCAGCACGGGGGGACGCAGCTCCTGACCGCCGCCGAGACCACCGACCGCGTTCCGGTCGCTTCAGGCGAGGTCGTCGGCGGGGCGTTCCTCCCGGCGGACCTGCAGGTGGACCCGCGCACCGCAGCCCCGGCGATCGCCCGACACCTCGCGGAGCAGGGCGTCGACTTCCGGTGGCGCACGACCGCCACGGGGGCGACCTCGGGCATGCTCGGCACCACCCGGGGCGACATCACCGCCCCCGTGATCGTCGTGGCGACGAACCACGACCTCGACCGGCTCTTCCCGGCCGTCGCCGAACGGGTGCACCTCCTCCGGTGCCGTCTGCACATGCTCCGGGCGACGCCCGTACTGCGCGCCCCGCTCACCGTCCCGCTGCTCACCGGCTGGTCCTTGCTCCGGTACTCCGGGTTCGCCGAGCAGCCGAGCGCCGCGGCGCTCCGCGACCGACTCACGGCCGACCTGCCCGAGGGCATCGAGCTCGACCTCAACCAGATGGTCACCCAGCACGCCGACGGATCGCTCATCCTCGGCGACACGCACGAGCGCGCCGTCGACGCGGTGCCCTTCCAGTCCGAGCGCGGCTTCGACCTCGTCGTCCGCGAGACGAGGCGGCTCTTCGGCGTCCGGGAGGTCCCGGTCGTCGAGCGCTGGAAGGGCGTGTACGCGTCCTCGCCCGACCGGGAGTTCGTCATCGAGCAACCCGAACCCGGCGTCCACGTCGTCACCGTCGCGAGCGGGATCGGCATGACGACCGGTCTCGGGATCGCGCCCGCCACGTTCGACGGCACGGCGTCCGACATCGTCGCCGGCCGCACCCCGACCGAGACCACACAGGAGACCCGATGACCACCGCCCACCCCACCGCCGCGATCGACGGACGACCCATCACCCTCGCCGTCCTCGACATGGCCGGCACCACCGTCACCGACGACGGGCTCGTCGAGCGCGCCTTCCGTGCCGCCGACGCAGCGGTCGGACTCGCGGGTGACGACGCGGCGCGCGAGACCATGCTCCAGTACGTCCGCGACACCATGGGGTACTCCAAGATCGTCGTGTTCCGGCACCTCGCGCACGGTGACGAGGAACTCGCCCAGCGCGCGAACGCCGTCTTCGAGGCTGCCTACCGCGACATCGTCTCGGAGGGTGCTGCCGAGGCGGTCCCCGGTGCTGCGGAGGCGATCGGGACCCTCCGCAGCGCCGGCATCGCGACCGCGTTCACGACGGGCTTCTCGGCCGAGACGCAGGCGGCGCTGCTCGCCTCCCTCGGATGGGAGGACATCGTCGACGTCGTCCTCACCCCCGCCGACGCCGGTCGGGGTCGACCGTTCCCGGACATGCCGCTCGTCGCGCTCATCCGCACGCAGACCGAGTCCGTCCGCAACGTCGTCGTCGTCGGGGACACCGCCAACGACGTGCTCTCCGGCGTCCGCGCTGGCGCAGCCGCATCCGTGGGCGTGCTCACGGGCGCGCACGACGAAGCCGCCCTCCGCGCGGCCGGGGCCACGCACGTGCTGCCGTCGATCGCCGACCTCCCCGCCCTGCTCGGACTGCCCGTCACCGCCCTGGAGGCGCGGTGAGCGCCCGGGACGCGGCGCCCACCCCAGCCACGGGTGCAGCCGGCATCGAGTTCCGCGACGTCACGGTCCGCGGGGACGACGGCCGCGTCATCCTCGACTCGCTGACCATGTCGGTGCCGCGCGGTGAGATCGTCGCGCTCCTCGGACCGTCCGGCGCCGGGAAGACGACAGCGCTCCGGGCCGTGGCCGGCTTCCAGACGCCCTCGGCCGGCCAGGTGCTGCTCGGCGGCCGTGACGTCACGCGGGTCGCCCCGCGCGACCGCGGCATCGGGATGGTCGTGCAGAGCTACGCGCTCTTCCCGCACATGTCCGTCGCGCAGAACGTCGGGTACGGCCTCCGGTCCCGCGCTGTCGGTCGCCGAGAGCGCTCCGAGCGGATCCGGGACGCGCTCGCCATGGTCGGCATGGAGTCCTTCGCCGACCGGCAACCGGGCAGCCTGTCCGGTGGTCAGCAGCAGCGCGTGGCGATCGCCCGCGCCCTCGCGCCCCGCCCCGATGTGCTCCTGCTCGACGAACCGCTCTCCGCGCTCGACGCCCAGCTGCGCTCCGGCATGCTCGCCGAACTCGCCCGGCTCCACCGTGAGCTCCCCGACGTCACCATGCTGTACGTCACGCACGGGCAGGAGGAGGCGCTCGCGCTGGCCGACCGCATCGCCGTGATGGCGGACGCCCGACTCGTCGAGTACGGCGCGTCCGAATCGCTCTACCGCGACCCGGAGTACGCCTTCACGGCCGCCTTCCTCGGCGCTGCGAACCTGCTCGACGGCGAGGCCGTGGACGCCGGGACCGTCCGCGTGCACGGCGTGTCCGGGCCGATCCGGACCGTCGAGCGGCTCGTCACCGGGAGCCCCGCCCGACTGGCCGTGCGCCCGCACCGCGTCCGCCTGCTCGAGGGCACCGACCGGGCCACGAACGAAGTCGTCGCCACCGTCACCGACCTGCAGTGGCGCGGCGCGACGCACCAGGTCGCATGCGTCGTCGGCCCACGGACGTTCACGGCCGAGCTCCTCGAACTCGTGTTCCCGCCGACGGTCGGATCGACCGTGCGTCTCGGGTTCGAGCCCCAGGACGTCGTGGTCGTCCGGGACGACCACGACCCGGTGGACGGACGCGACCGGTCGGACCGGGTGAGCTCCGGGACGGAAGCGCACCGCGCCTCCCGGCAGAGCGCCGCGGCGGTGGCTCCGTGACCGCCGCGGCCATCACGCGCCGGACGGCCGCCCGGGCTCGGGTCGTCGCTCCCCTGCCGCTCGGCGCCGTCGTCGCGGCGCTCGTGCCGCTCGCCGTGCTCCTCGCGTTGGGTGTCGTCCCGCTCGTGCTGCTGCTCGCGAACGCGGCGCACGACGCGACGGGCGCCGTCGACCTCACGCGCTGGGCGGAGCTCTTCAGCAACCCCGTGTTCCTCGACGTCATCTGGACCACCGTCCGGATCGGCATGACGACCACCGTCGGCTGCGTCGTCCTCGGGACGTTCCTCGCGCTCGTCATCGCCTTCGTCCCGTTCCCGGGGACGGGGTTCGTGGTCGGCGCACTGAACGTGGCGGTGTCCTTCCCGTCCTTCCTCATCACGCTCGCCCTCGTGTTCGTCTGGGGTGACGTCGGGGTCGTGAACGGTGCGCTCGCGGCGATCGGCCTCGGACCCGTGCACCTGCTCGACGGGCAGTGGGGCGTCGTCCTCGCCGAGGTCGTGTACTTCACACCGTTCGTGCTGCGGCCGGTGCTCGGCGCTCTCGGAGGGGTCGATCGGCGACAGCTCGAGGTCGCCGAGTCGCTCGGAGCCGGGCCGTGGCGGATCGTCCGCACCGTCGTGCTCCCGGAGGTGCTGCCGGCCGTCGCGGCGGGCGGCGCACTCGTGCTCATGTACTCGCTCAACGAGTTCGGCATCGTGCTCTTCACCGGCGCCAAGGACGTGCAGACCCTGCCGACGCTGGTCTACGGGCAGGCGATCGGGCGCGGCGACTACCAGACCGCGGCCATCGCCGCCGTGGTGAACGTCGCCGTCTCGATCGGGTTGTACCTGCTCGCGCGGCGAGTGCTCCGCGGGTCCGCCGCCGCCCGGTCGCCGCGGGGGCGGACGGGGCTGCGCTGATGCTCGTCCGGAACACTGCCCTGAGGCACACCGTGCAGGTGCTCGCGATCGCCCTGCTCCTCGTCCTGTTCGCCCTGCCGTTCGCCGCCGTGCTGCTCGGCTCGGTCGCCGGGTCGTGGTCCGGCGCGGTGCCCTCGGGCCTCACGCTCGGGAACTTCGCCGCCGCGGTCGGCGAATCCGGCACGCTCTCGGCCGCGGGCGCGTCGCTCGTGACGGCCGGCGTCGCAACGCTGGTCGCCGTCGTCCTCGCCACGTCGGCCGCCCTCGGAGCCCGCAGCGCCCCGAGGCTCCGGACCGTCGTCGACGCCGCGTTCCTGTTGCCCGTCGCGGTCCCGTCGGTGGCGATCGGCCTCGCGATCCTCATCGCGTTCTCGTCCGGGCCGCTCCCGTTGAACGGCACGGTCTGGATCGTGCTGGTGGCGCACGTGGTGCTCGTCAGCGCCATCGCCCACCAGCCGATCTCCGCGGCGGTCGCCCGACTGGACCGACGCTACGAGGAGTCCGCCGCCGCACTCGGGGCCTCCTCCACCAGGATCCTGCTCACCGTCGTCCTGCCGCAGCTCCGACCCGCGCTCATCGCCGCCGCGGCACTGTGCACGGCGTTGTCGATGGGCGAGCTCACCGCCGTGATGATGGTCGCCCCGCCGACGTGGCGGACGCTGCCGCTCGAGGTGTTCTCGATGACCAGCCGCGGCATCCACCTGTACGAGGGCGCCGCCCTGGCCGTCCTGCTCATGGGCACCACCCTCGTCCTGTTGCTCGGGCTCGGTCGGCTGGCCCGGCGTCAGGCCGCCTGACACCCGGCCGCCGGCCGCCTTCCCCCCTCGTCCCTCCACCGCCCCGCACTCCGCACCACCGATCCCAGGGAGAACCATGTCCATCCTCAGCACCACACGCCGCCGTGCCCTCGCCACCGGGCTCGTCGGCCTCTCCGTCGCCTCGGTCCTCGCCGGGTGCTCGGCCGCCTCGAGTGCGACCGACCCCTCCGGTGCGTCCGCCACCGACAAGAGCGTCACGCTGTACACCGCCGACGGGCTGGGCGACGGTGACTCGTCGTTCTACTCGACCGTGTTCAAGCACTTCCAGAAGGACACCGGCATCACCGTCCACGTCGTCGAGGCGGGTTCCGGCGAGGTCGTCCAGCGCGCCGCGAAGGAGCGGGCGAACACGCAGGCCGACGTCCTGGTGACCCTCCCGCCGTTCATCCAGCAGGCCGATCGGGACGGACTGCTCGCGAAGTACGCGCCGAAGGGCTCGGAGCACGTCGCGGACGACAACAAGGCCGCCGACGGCAGGTACACGGCCGTGGTCGACAACGTCATCGGCTTCATCCGGAACCGCAAGGAGGTGCCGGACGCACCGACGACGTGGAAGGACCTGCTCGACGCCGAGTACAAGGGGAAGCTGCAGTACTCGACGCCCGGGGTCGCCGGCGACGGGACGGCGATGCTCCTCCTCGCGCAGGACGCCCTCGGCAAGCAGGGCGTCGACGACTACATGGAGCAGCTGCAGACGAACAACGTCGGGCCGTCCGACTCCACCGGTGCGCTCGCCGCGAAGGTCGACAAGGGCGAGCTGTTCGTCGCGAACGGGGACGTCCAGATGAACCTCGCACAGCGGACCACGATGCCGAACCTCGGGATCTTCTTCCTCGACGGCAAGGACGGCACGCCCACCACCATGTCGGTCCCCTACGTCGCGGGCCTGGTCGAGGGCGCCCCGCACGAAGCCAACGCGAAGAAGCTGCTCGACTACCTGTTCTCGGAGCAGGTCCAGGAGGAGGCGACCACGGTCGCCGGCGGTCTGCCCGCCCGCGAGGACGTGCACCCGAGCGGTGCACAGGCCGACACCATCACGAAGCTGCTCGACGGCGTCACCGTCGTCCGCCCGGACTGGGACGACGTGCTGAAGGACCTCGACGGCACCGTCGACCGCTGGAACACGGCGACGGGCACCCTCTGATGCCCGGTCCCGCCGTCGACGTCCCGGCCCCGTCGGAGTCCGACACGAACCGGAGCGCGAGACGTCGGCGGTGGGATGCCGATCGCACTCCGGCGGACCGTGCCGTGCTCGACCGCGACGCCGCCGCGTTCCTCAAGCAGTCCGTCTCGACGCCGTGCCTGACCTCGATCGTGGGAGCCGAGGGGTCCTGGCTCATCGGCACGGACGGCACCCGCTACCTGGACATGCACGGCAACTCCGCGCACCAGATCGGGTACGGGCACCCGCGGCTGGTCGCGGCGCTCCAGGAGCAGGTCGCGACGCTGCCGTTCGTCCCGCGGCGCTTCACGTCCGACGTCACCGCGGAGTTCGCAGAGTCCTTGATCGCCCATGCGCCGCCCGGACTCGAGCGCGTCCTGCTCACCACGGGCGGCTCGGACGCCGTCGAGCTCGCCCTGAAGATCGCCCGGGTCGCGACGGGGCGGCACAAGACGCTGTCGTTCTGGGACTCGTTCCACGGTGCCGGGTTCGGAGCGTCGAGCGTGGGCGGTGAGCAGCTCTTCCGGAGCGGCCCGCTGTCGCCCCTGCTGCCCGGTGCCGAGCACGTCCCCCCGTTCGGCTGCCGCGGCGACCTCTTCGGGCCCGGGCACCGTGCGGACGAACCGCACCTGCCCTCGTGCGGCGTCGCCCTCGCCCGGCTCGTCGACTACACCCTGCGCGTGCAGGGCGACGTCGCGGCGGTCGTCGCGGAGCCGATGCGCGCCGTCCCGACACCCGCACCCCCGGGGTTCTGGCAAGCGGTCCGTGCGAGCTGCGACGCCACCGGCACTCTGCTCGTGTTCGACGAGATCCCGACCGGCCTCGGGCGGACCGGGGCGTTCTCGGCGAGCGAGCACGAGGGCGTCGTGCCCGACCTGCTGGTCTGGGGGAAGGGGCTCGGCGGCGCGGCGGTGCCGGTCGCCGCAGTGCTCGCACGTGCGGAGCTCGACGTCGCCGAGGACTGGGCGCTCGGGCACTACACGCACGAGAAGAACCCGCTCACCGCGCGGGCCGGGCTCACCACGATCGCGATCATCGACGACGAGGGGCTGGTGACCCGCGCCCGGGACGCGGGCGCGGTGTTCGAGGCCGGACTCCGCTCGATCGCACGGGACCACGACGTCGTCGCCGACGTGCGTGGACGCGGCCTGTTCCTCGGCATGGAACTGCACGACACCGACGCGGCGGAGGCGGTCCTCTACGCGTGTCTGCGGCGCGGGCTGTCGTTCAAGACGACGATGGGGAACGTCCTGACCCTCGCTCCGCCCCTGACGGTCTCCGACGACGAGCTGACGTTCGCGCTCGAGACGCTCGACGCCGCGTTCCGCGCCCTCGTCCGGTGACGACCCTGGAGGCGCGGCGCGACACCGCCCCGCCCGTCCGGCCCGTCGGCCGGTCGCGTCAGGACCGCGACGGGAGCAGGTGGATCGCCTCCATGGCGAGTTCCGCGGCGATCGGGTCCTTCGCCCGCACAGCGGCCTTGAGACGCTCGAGTTCGGGGAGGACGACGTCGGCCGGGACGAGCTCGGCGAGCTCCGGCACCCGGAGCTTGAACGCCAGGCCGTCGGTGGTCGACCTGCAGAGCTGTGCCAGCGCGGCGTTGCCGCAGTGGTCGGCCCAGAGCGCGTAGAGGTCAGCGCCCTTGTGTGCCACGGCCCCCTGCTGCTGCTGCTCGATCTGGGCGGTGGCGTCGTCGAGTGTCTTCAGGACCTTGTTCCGCTGCGCCTGGGTGAACCGTGGGGTCGCGAGCCGGGCGACCCCGCCGTAGATGACGCCGAGCGTGCGGTAGGCGTCGAGCAGCTCGTCCTTCGTGGGGGCGGCGACACGGGTGTACCGGTTCGGCGCCATCTCGATGAGGCCGGCGCGGGCGAGCTCGGCCAGCGCCTCGCGGATCGGCGTGCGGGAGACACCGAGCCACGCGATGAGGTCGTCGTCGTTCAGCCGCTCGCCCGGCTCCAGCGTGCCGTCCATGATCGCGTCCCGGATCTTGGCCTGCACGGTGTCTCGGAGGAGCTTCCGCTCGGCTGCGGGCTGCGTCGAAGGAACTGGCATGTCCTCAGCGTGTCACATGTGTTGGGCCGGACGCGACAGGCGCGAGGGCCACCAGGCGTGACGTCCCAGGTCGTAGACGAGCGCGGGGACGAGCAGGGACCGGACGACGATCGTGTCGAGCAGGACGCCGAACGCGACGACGAAGGCGATCTGCACGAGGAAGAGGATGGGGATCACCCCGAGGGCCGCGAACGTCGCCGCGAGCACGACGCCTGCCGAGGTGATCACCCCACCCGTGATCCCGAGTCCGCGGAGGACTCCCTCGCGCGGACCGGAGCGGAGCGCCTCCTCCCGCACGCGCGTCATGAGGAAGATGTTGTAGTCGACGCCGAGCGCCACGAGGAACACGAACGAGTACAGCGGCACCGAGGGGTCCGCTCCGGGGAAGTGGAGGACGTGGTCGAACACGAGCGCGCCGACCCCGAGCGCCGCGGCGAACGAGACGATCACGCTGCCGATGAGGACGAGCGGGGCGACGATGCTGCGGAGCAGGAGCATCAGGATGAGCAGGATGACCGTGAGCACCACGGGGATGATCACCGTCCGGTCGCGGATCCCGGTGTCGTTCGTGTCGACGGCGGTCGCGGTGACCCCACCGACGAGGGCGTGCGGGTCGACCCGTTCCACCGCGGTGCGGAGGGCCCGGACGGTCCGTTCTGCCGCGTCGGAGTCGGCCGGGTGGGACAGGGTGGCCTCGAGCAGGACGTCACCGTGGGAGGTCGTCACCGGCCACGTCCCGGCACCGGATCCCGCGGCTGCTCCGGAGCCCGGGAGCGGGGTCGTCCCGGACGGCGATTCCTTCGACGCGGCCACGACGCTGTCCACGCCGTCGACCGCGGAGACCGCATCGGCGAGTTCGTCCGCCTTCGTGGCGGCGCCGATGACCTGGGCCGGGCTCCCCGACCCTCCCGGGAAGTGCTCGGCGAGGACCTCCTGCCCGTCCCGGGCCTGCGCGGCGCCGATGACGAGGTCGCTCTGCGGGACACCGTCGGCCCGCAGCCCGACGAGCCCGGCCCCCATCGCGAGCAGGCCGACGGTGCAGGCGATCCAGATCACCCGTGAGCGTCGCGCGACGAGCCGACCGACACGCGCCCAGATGCCGCGGGCCTCCGGGCCGGTCAGGACGGGGTGCGGGCTGCCGTACCGCGGGCGGAGCGGCCAGAACGCCGCGCGGCGGAACGCGAGCAGCAGTGCGGGCAGCAGGGTCAGGGCGGCGAGCAGGCTGAACGCGATGCCGATGGCGGCCACGGGGCCGAGCGCCTTGTTCGAGTTGAGGTCGGACAGGAGGAGGCAGAGCACACCGACGATGACGGTCCCGCCCGAGGCGAGGATCGGTTCCAGGCTCCCTCGGAGCGCGGCCTTCGTGGCGTCCCAGCCGGTCCGGTGGTCGCGCAGCGCCTCGCGGAACCGCGACGTGTAGAGCAGCGCGTAGTCGGTCGCCGCCCCGATGACGAGGATCGACAGGATCCCCTGCACCTGCCCGTTGACCGTGACGATCCCGGCCTTCGCGAGCCACCACACGACGAGGATCGACGCGCAGAGCGCGAAGGACGCCGTGCCGAGCACGAGGACCGGGAGCAGTGGCGAGCGGTAGACGACGATGAGGATCACGAACACCGCGATCAGGGCGACCCCGAGCAGCAGCCCGTCGATCCCGGCGAACGCCTCGGTGAGGTCGGCCGTGAACCCGGCCGGGCCCGTGACGTGCCCCTGCAGTCCGGACGGGAGCGCCCGGCTGACGTCGTCCCGGACGGCCGCCACCGTGTCACCGGTGTCGGCGTCCGGGGTGAGCGTCGCGACGATCTCGACCGCTTCGCCGTCCTCGCTCGGGATCACCGGGCTGGTGCCCTGCACGTCGTCGCGCTTCCCGAGCTCCGTCGCGATCCTCGTGGCGGCCGCGCGGTCGTCGGCGGTGAGGCCGCTGTCGCGGGACAGGACGACGATGGCGGGTGCACCCGAGGCCTGACGGAACTCCGACGACCGCTCCTGCACCTTGGTGGCATCGGCCGACGCCGGGAGGAACGAGGTCTGGTCGTTGGTCGAGACCTCGGAGATCTTGCCGAAGAACGGACCACCGACGGCCGCGACGGCGAGCCAGACCACGATGACGAGGGCGGGGAGGACGATGCGGAGGAAGCGGGCCACGACCGCGAGCGTACACCGATGGTCAGCATGCTGACTACTAGATCGACGAGGCGATCGTGGACCGTAGACTCGGCCCATGGACGACGCCCCGGACGGATGGCCCCTCGGGCGCCTGTTGTCCGCGGCCGCCCGGGCCGTCGAACGGGACTGGGACGAGCGACTCCGCGCGATCGGCCTGCCCCACGCGGCGCTCATCGTGGTCGACATCGTGATCCGGACGGGCCCGACCGGCGCGGACACCCTCGCCCGCACCGCTCGTGTGCAACCCCAGACGATGTCACGCACCCTCGAACGCCTGGAGCGCGACGGCCTCGTGGAGCGCTCCCCGCACCCGGCCGACCGACGCCGCCGGGTGGTCACGGTGACCGACCGCGGCCGAGCGGCATGGGAGACCGCACGGCACATCGAGCGAGAGGTCCTGCCGGACGATCCGGCACTGCGGAGCGCCCTCGCCGGGATCCTCGAACGCGACCGCGAGGGACGATCCCCTAGCAACTGATATGCAAAATGCTGTACGCTGGTGGTGTCGGTAGCAGGACCGACCCGACCCGCAGGAGCCCCCGATGTCCGAGCGTCGCGCCGCCCGTCAGGCCCACGCAGCAGCAGCAGCCGAGTCCGCCCGAGCGCGGACGCGCAGGAAGCGACCGTTCCTCGTCGCCCTCGTCGCCACCCTGGGTGCACTGGTGGCCGTCGCCGCCGTGATCGCGGTCGTCGCCAGTGTCTTCGTCGGCGGCCTCGCACGGAGCTACGACTCGGGCAAGGACGTCCTCGACGACCCGTTCCCCACGGGCGGTCGCCCAGCCCCGTCCGACGGCGCCGAGAACATCCTGCTCATCGGTTCGGACTCCCGGAGCAACGCAGACCCCGACGGCGACCGCGCTTCCGGCGGACGGTCCGACACCCTGATGCTCGCCCACGTCCCGGCCGACCGGAAGGCCGTGTACCTCATGTCGATCATGCGCGACTCGTGGGTCGACGTCCCGGGTCACGGCACGGCGAAGATCAACGCCGCGTACGCGTGGGGCGGGGTGCCGCTGACGGTGCAGACCGTGGAGCAGCTCCTCGACGTGCGGATCGACCACGTCGCCGAGATCGACTTCGCCGGCTTCCGGGACATGACCGATGCCCTGGGCGGCGTGACCGTGCAGTCGGCGAACGACTTCACCGCGAAGTCGGGTGAGCGCTTCACCGCGGGACCGAACCGACTCGACGGTGATCGGGCCCTGGCCTTCGTGCGGGAGCGCTACGCCTTCGCCGACGCCGACCACACGCGCGTGGTGAACCAGCAGGCGTTCATGCGCGGCGTCGTCGAGGGGGTCCTCGCCGAGGGGACCATCACGAACCCCGGTCGCATCCAGGACTTCGTCACGGCGACGAGTCGGTACCTGTCCGTGGACGAGGGCCTGTCGTTCCCCACACTCGTCGGCCTCGGCTGGTCGCTCCGCGACGTTCGCCCGTCGGACCTGCACACGTTCACGATGCCGACCGCGGGCGGTGGGACCTCGCCGGACGGCCAGTCGTACGTCGCGGTGAACACGCTCGCCCTCGAGTCGCTCTCACAGGCCCTCCGCTCCGACGACCTCGCCGAGTGGCTCCGGCGAACGCCTCAGTAGGACACGTGCCGACAGCAGGACGCCCCGCGACCGTCGGTCGCGGGGCGTCCTGCTGTCGGATCGGTGGGACGATCAGGCGGGGAGCTGCAGCGTCTGCCCGGCGTAGACCAGGTTCGCGTCGTCGATCGTCGACGTGTTCGCAGCCCAGAGCTGCTTCCAGCCGCCGTCGATCTGCAGCTTCGTCGCGATGCTGTCGAGCGTGTCGCCCGAGACGATCGTGTACGTCTTGCCGCTCGTCTTCACCGGCGCGGGCTTGCTCGGGACGGCCGGAGCCACCTTCGGCGTCGTCGTCTGCGACGGCGCGACCTGGCGCGTCGGAGCGGCCTGCTGGGCCGGTGCCGCCTGCTGGGTCGGGGCAGCGGCCGGGGCCGCGGCCTGCGGGGCAGCACCGGTCGTGCCGCTCAGACCGAGCTTCGCGGAGCAGGCCGGCCAGGCGCCCCAGCCCTGCGAGGCGAGGACGCGCTCGGCGACGGCGATCTGTGCGTCGCGGCTCGCGGATGCCGGGTTGCCGGAGCCGCCGTTGGCCTGCCAGGTGCCGAGCGTGAATTGCAGGCCGCCGTAGTAGCCGTTGCCGGTGTTGATCGCCCAGTTGCCGCCGGACTCGCACTGTGCGAGGGCGTCCCAGGTCGAGCCGGACGCTGCGTTCGCGGGTGCAGCCGCGAGGCCGACGCCGGTCGCGGCGATGCCGGCGAACGCCAGGCCGCCGACGATGGTGCGGGTACGGGAAAGCTTCTTCATGGTTGATTGCTCCACCGGGACCACGGGCCGGGTGCTGACGTCAGCACGATCCGGTCGCCACTGCCCGTCCCGACCGATCGCGGTCATGTCGTGGGGTGCGCCCCCGGGGGCAGTGGTCTCGTGCCGCGGGCGCCTCGGTCGGCCACCATAGGAAACTCTTCACCGTTATCAAACCGAGACAAACGGTTCTACCCGTCGATGGTATGTACCCCTCGACGAAGCCTGTACGCGCCGATCCCCATGAGGGTGGCGATCACGGCGTACCCGGGTACGCCTCCTTGGCAATCCCCTGGCAATGGCGGCCGGGAGGCACGTGGCGGCGTTCGCGCGCGCCTCCCGGCCGCCTCCGGGTCACCCTCGTGTCAGCAGCGTCACGGCCTCGAGATGGCCGGTCTGCGGGAACATGTCGAGCACCCTCGCGCGCCGCAGGCGGAACGAGGGCATCCGTTCGAGGTCCTTCGCGAGCGTGACCGGGTTGCAGCTCGAGTAGACGACGTGCTGCACACCGGACCCCTCGATCCAGTCCGCCAGCGCCGGGCCGATCCCGCGCCGGGGCGGGTTCACGACGACGAGTTCCGGCACGCTGTCTGGACGGGCGCGGAGCGCGTGCTCGGTCGCGTCGTCGGCAGCGAAGCGGACGTCCGCGAGGCCGGCTTCCCGCGCCGACTGCTTGGCGGAGCGGATGGCTTCCCGGCTGGTCTCGATGCCGGTCACCGCTCGGCCCGGCCGCGCCGCGTGCAGGGCGAACCCGCCGACGCCGCAGTACAGGTCCCACATGGACGCCGGGGACACCTCGTCGATCCACGCCGACGCCTGCGCGTAGAGCTGCGTGGCGACGCTCGTGTTCGTCTGGAAGAAGCTCTGCGGACGGAGGTGCATCGTGACGCCACCGAGCCGCATCGGCAGGGTCTCCTGCTCGGTGAGGACGATCTCGCGTTCCCCCTCGGTCACGGCCTTGTGCTCCGGCAGCAGGTTCGCGGTGACGACCAGGGCTTCGGGGAGCGCTGCGCGCAGGACACCGAGGTGCTCCCGCAGGCGAGGCAGCTGCCCCTCGGAGCGGAGGACGAAGCGGACCATGAGCGAACCGTCCGGGGACTCGGTCACGAGCACGTACTTCAGCTCGCCCCGGCGGGCCGTCACGTCGTAGGGGACGAGCCGGGCGTCCACGATGAACTCCGCGAGGACCGGCAGCGCGCGCTGGATGCCCGGTGTGCAGATCCCGCAGTGGCGCAGGTCGACCCCGCGCTGGCGGTGGTCGAGGATCCCCACGGTCGGACGCTGCACCGTCCCGCCGACGACCATCTTCGCCTTGTTCCGGTAGGCCGACTCGGGGCTCCTGACGGCGGGGAGCCACTCGACCACGGTGCCGTCGGCGTCGAGTGCGGCGTCACTGGCGGCACGGAGCAGTTCGCGCGTGCGGAGTTCCTTGTCGAGCACCTGGTCGGCGTACGGCTGCCCCATGAGCGTGCACGAGCGGCACACCCCGCGGTCGAAGTAGTCGCACTGCATGGCCGAGTCAGGATACGGCAGCGGAGTGCGTCCCGAGCCATGCCGCCCACGCTGCACGGCACGTGCGATCGGCCCGCGCGGCCAGCTCGAGCGTCTCGCCGCGGTCGGCCGACGTCGCCGCGACGATCGCGTCGCACCAGGAGTCCACCGAGTCGCCCGCGAGGTACCGGTCGTCCGGGTACAGGTCGGCGATGCTCGACCCCGCCGGCCCGACCGCCGGCGTCCCCGACTCGAGGGACCGGATCGCGATGCCGGACTGGAAGAACCGCGCGTAGGGCACGAGGACGACGTCGGCCGTCGCCATGAGCTCGTCGAGCCGCTCCTCGGACACGAACTCGTCCGTGACGTCCCACCCCGGCACCGACGGCCACCGACGGCCGATGACCTCGAGCCGGTGCGAGTCGCCCAGCCGCTCCCCGATCCCGGTGAGGACCGCGAGGTCCCGGTCCGGCTTGTACTGCCCGAGCACCCGGACCACGGGGCGACCGGGCATGCGCGGTCGCGGGGCCGACCGCCGCGGCAGGACGGGGTGCGGCAGGAGTTCGGGCTCGACTCCGGGGCAGTCGGCCCGGAGCGCGGCGTCGGCCGTGTCGCTGTGCACGACGAGCCGGACTCGCGACGCGAGCGAACCCAGCCGACGTGCGACCGGACCGTACCCACGAGCGTGCACGAGGGGCCGGGGATCGTGCACGACGAGCGCCATGTCGGTCCGGCGGCCGAGGACGACCCGGACGAGCAGACGGTCGAGGTGGCCGAGCACGGGCCAGGTGACGACGACCACCGCGCCCGAACGGCGCGCGGTGCGGCGGGCGGACCACAGTGCCCGGACGTACCGTCGCAGCCACCCGAGGCCCGAACCCCCGGCGACGCTCGGTTCGTCGACGTGCTCCACCGAGACGCGACCACCGGCCTGACCCAGTGCGTCGACGAGCCCGCGCGTGTAGTGCTGCAGCGCACCCCCGAGCGTGTTGACGACGACCGCGTCGCGGGCGTTCACGCGACCACCGGCACGGGGCGGGTCGGCGTGTCGAGGACGAGCCGCGCCTCCTGTCCGTGCAGCCATGCGTCGGCCGACAGGCGGCCGTCGCGCTCCGGGAGGGCGTCGCGGACCTGCTCACGGTCGAGCGGGGCGCGCAGGGCCCGCACGAGCGCGCGGGCGAGCCGCGGCCGGAACGTCGGACCGGCGTGGTCGATGACCTCGTGCCCGTGGTCGCGGAGCCAGCCGGCGAGGCCGGTCTGCTCGGTCGTGACGACCGTCAGCCCGGCGGCGAGCGCCTCCTTCACGGGCAGGCCGATCTGCTCCCGCCAGCGTCCGTCGGGCACGGACGGGGCGACGAGGACGGAGCCGGACCGGAGGACCGCGGCGGCCTCGGCGTGCGGCAGGCGCCCGAGGACCTGCCGGCTCGACGGCGACGCCGCTGCCCAGGACGCCGCATCGGCCTGCAGCGGACCGGGACCGACCATGACCAGGCGTGCGCCCGGGACCATCGTCTCGACGCTCGGCCAGGCGTCCATGAGCTCCCGGACGCCCTTCCGCTCCTCCATCACGCCGAGGTACACGCAGGTCAGCGGGACTGCGGGCCGCTCGGCCGCGACGGGGTGCGGGAGCTCGAGGCCCGTCGCCTGCTCGATGTCGGCCACGCACGGCAGCTGCGCGTAGGTGGCACGGGCGTCGTCGCTCGCGAACGCGATCCGGTCGATGGTCAGCCGCGCCGCGACGCCGATGATCGCCGCGACCGCGCGCACGAGCCACGCCGGGACCCCACGACGGCCGCCGACCAGGGTCGCGAGGTCGTTGTTCTCCATCGCGTAGGTGACCACCCGGTGCTCACGACGACGGAGCAGGCCGGCGACCTTGAACCCGGCGGCCAGGAGGACGTGCTTCGGCCAGAAGCGCATCCACAGGGGCTCGGGGACCTCGAGCGTCCGGGCGGTCGTCGTGCCGAACCGACGGAGGGCGCCGACGAGCGTCACGCGGTGGATGCCCTCGGCGAGCGCCGTCCCCGCGAGGTCGTAGTTCGTGTCGAGGTACAGCAGCTCGGCCGGGGTGCCGAGGCGGTGGCGATCGACGTGCGCGGCGCGGAGTTCGGGGACGATCCGCATGCTCGCGACGGCGGTCATGCCGCGACCCCCTCGGCGACAGCGGCGCGAGCCGGAGCAGTGGTGCCGGCGACGGCCGCGAGCGTCCGTTCGTAGGCACCGCACACGCCGGCCCACGTGTAGGCCGTCCGGGCACGGTCGGTGACCCGGCGGCGGAGGGCTCGCTGCTCGTCCGGGTCGCCGAGGAGCGCGAAGACGGCGTCGGCGATGGCGTCCGGGTCGGGCCGGACGAACTGCGCGCCGGTGCCCGCGAGGACCTCACGGTTGTACACGGTGTCCCGGGCGACGGTCGGGGCGCCGCAGTGCATCGCCTGCACGAGCGCCGGGTTCGTGCCACCGACGCTGTGGCCGTGGAAGTAGGCGCCGGCGTGCTGCCAGAGCGCGAACAGTCGTGCGTCGTCGGAGACGTGGCCGAGCCAGTGCACGTCCGGGTTGCGCGCGGCGAGGGCCTGCGCCGCCAGGTCGAGCTCACCGCCGTACCCGGTCGAACCCACGATGACGACCGGGTGCCGCGCGGCGATCCGCTCGGCGGCGAGGAGGAACTCGGGCACCGTGTTCTCGGGGACGAACCGGGCGACCACGAGGGCGTAGGGCGTGCCGTCGAGGTGGGCGTCGTCGTGGTGCAGCGGCAGCGCCGGGCCGGTGGCGGTCCCCGTGCCGGTCTCGGTGCCGCCGTAGGGGATCATCACACCGGACTTCCCGAACTCCCGTCGCCAGTAGTCCCCGATCGCGTCGGCGTCGAACACGAGGCGGTCGGCGAACCGGGCCGTCATGCGGGCCCCGGTCTTGAAGACGGCCTTCGCGAAGCGGCCCCACTTCGCACGCTCCCACTCGATGCCGTCGACGTTCACCACGGTGGGGATGCCGGCCAGACGGAGCAGGGGGAGCCAGAAGCCGTTGGCGCAGTTCATCACGAGGGCGACGTCCGGGCGCCGGCGGATCGTGTCGAGCACCGCCGTGAGTCCGTAGGTGAGCGTCGAGAGCGACTTCGACTCGAGACCGCGGGTCGTGCGCCGGGTGATGCGCCGGTCGAGCGCGGGATCGTCGCTGCGCTCCTGCCCGGGGCGGCCGTACACGGTGACGTCCCAGCCCTCGTCGGCGAGGTGCGGAGCGATGTGCCGCACGGCGGTCTCGAACCCGCCGTAGTACGACGGGTACCCCCGCGTCCCGATGATCGCCACCCGCTTGGACATGCCCGCTCCCTCGTTCACCTGATGACTGCAATGATATTCTACATTGCAGTACGGTGTTCCGGAAGGGGTCAGATCGCGGCGGCGTCGCGAACGGTCGTGGCGATCCGGTAGACCGAGGTCATGGCGGCGAGGAACAGCGTCGTGCCGTCGTCTCCGCCGAAGCAGAGGTTCGCGACCGTCTCGGGCACCGGGATCGCTCCCACGCGGGCGCCGGTGGGGTCGAACACGACGACACCGCGGTGCGACGACGACCAGACGTTGCCGTGCACGTCCACCCGGATGCCGTCGGGGACGCCCTCGCCGCGCTCCAGACGTGCGAACACCCGGCCGTTCTTGAGCAGTGGGCCGCGGCGGTCGTACGCGCGGATGACCGGTTCGTCGGACGACGAGCTCGCGACGTAGAGCACCCGTTCGTCGGGGTCGAACGCCAGTCCGTTCGGCTCGTCGACGTCGACCGCCACGGGACGCAGGTCCTCGCCGTCCGCGCCGCACCGGAACACCCAGTGGTCGCCGTACTCGCGCTCGCCGGGGTGCCCTTCGCGCGGCTGCGTGATGCCGTAGGCCGGATCGGTGAACCACACGCTGCCGTCCCGGGCCACGACGACGTCGTTCGGGGAGTTCAGCCGGCCGCCGCCCCACCCGTCGACGATCGGCTCGACGACGCCACCACGGTCCCGCTCGACCCGGCGACGCCCGTGCGAACACTGCACGACGCTCCCGTCGCGGTCGAGGGTGCGGCCGTTCGTGAACTCGACGTGCTCGGCGTACGCGTCGACCACACCGGTGTCGGCGTGCCACTGCAGGATGCGGTCCCCCGGGATGTCGGACCACCGCAGGGTGCGCGTCGCGGGGATCCAGCAGGGACCCTCCGCCCAGGTGCTGCCCGTGGCGATCCGCTCGAGCGCGGCGGGGTCGGGGACGAGGTCGGTGACGTGCATGTTCCCTCCTACGGTTCGGACACCAGACAACTCCGGCCGGGGTCGTCACGCCAGGTCGATGATCGCGCGCATGGCGTCGGCGGCGGCGGTCGGGTCCCCGTCGGCGACGGCACGGGCCACCGCGACGTGCAGGTCGACGGCGGCCGGGTCCGGCCCGATCGCGGCCCGCTCGTCGAGGGCTCGCGACACCACCCGGTGCAGGCGTCCGTACACGGCGTTGCCGGACAGCTCGAAGACCAGTCGGTGCAGCTCCTGGTCCGCCTCGGCCCAGGCGGCCGGACGGCGCGGAGCCGCGCCGGCGCCGGTGGCGAGACGGTCGGTGGTGGCGAGCAGCGCCTCCAGGGCCCGTGGCAGGGACGCTCCGTCCGTGTGTGCGGCACGGGCTGCGGCGACCGCCGCCGCCGCTGCGGCCGCCGCGGCCGGTTCGATCGCCCGACGGAGTTCCCGGAGCTCCAGGAGCGCGATGTCGCGATCGGGCCCGGCGAGCCGCCACCCGATCACGCGGGGGTCGAGCACGTCCCAGTCGCGGGCAGGCAGGACCCGCAGCCCGACCCGTCGCCCGGCACTGAGGAGCCCGAGTCCGACGAGGACCCGGACCGCCTCGCGCACGATGCTGCGGCTCGCCCCGGTGCGCGCGACGATCCCGTCGATGCTCTCCGTGTGCCCGGTCGGGAGCGTGCCCGAGACGATCGCCGTGCCGAGCCCGTCGAGCACGCGGTCGAAGATCACCGCTGGGAGACCGGCGAGAGCACGAGCTCGTCGACCCGCATGGACCGTGGCGATGCGAGCACGAACGACACGGCGCGGGCGACGTCCTCCGCCTGCAACATGACCCGGCGCGCCGCGGCGTCCGGCACGGACGGGCGCTGGTCGAGGAAGTCGGTCGCGACGTCACCCGGGCAGAGGTGCGTCGCGCGGACGCCGTGCGGCGCCTCCTGCTGGTTGAGCGTGCGGACGACCGATCCGAGTGCGGTCTTGCTGGCCGAGTACGCGACCCCGGCGCCCGGCTGGAAGGACCATCCGGCGTACGAGGACACCACGACGACGACCCCGGCCGATCGTCGCAGTGCCGGCAGTGCCGCGTCGACGACCGCGACGACCCCTGTGAGGTTCGTGTCGACGACCGCCCGCACCTCCGAGAAGGACTGGTCGTCCCAGCGGCGCCGCGGGGTGTTCAGGCCGGCCGCGAGCACGAGGCCGTCGATCCGGCCGTGCCGGGCCAGGACCGTGTCGCGCGCCACCGCGACCGCCTCGGGGTCGCTCGCGTCGACGGGCAGCACGTCGGCGACACCGCCGTCGGCCCGCACCGCTGCGGCGACGTCCTCGAGGCGGTCCACCCGGCGTCCGCTCAGGACCACGGTCCACCCGTCCGCCGCTGCTGCTCGGGCGCTCGCGGCACCCATGCCGCTGCCGCCGCCGGTGACCCAGAGGACCCGTTCATCCGTCATGGGGGAATAGTATGCCTATTCACCACCGACGACGGGAGCGACGATGCACCTCGACCTGACCGACCGCGTGGCGGTCGTGACCGGAGCCGCGCGCGGCATCGGCCGGACCATCGCCGCCCGCTTCCGCGACGAGGGGTGCCGGGTCGTGGCGCTCGACCTCGCGTTCGACGAGCCGGCCGACGACCAGGTGGCCTGCGACGTGGCCGACCCGGCCTCGGTCCGCGCAGCCGTCGACAGGGTCGTCGCGGAGCACGGCACCGTCGACGTCCTCGTGAACAACGCCGGCATCAACGTCGAGGGCACGGTCGCCGAGCTGGAGTGGGACGCGTGGCGGCGCTGCATGGACGTCAACCTCGGCGGGACGTTCCTGATGAGCCAGGCGGTCGCACCCGTGATGCAGGCAGCGGGCCGAGGACGGATCATCAACGCCGCCTCGTTCGCGGCGATCGTGCCGAGCGTCGGCAGCGCGGCCTACGCGGCGTCGAAGTCCGCCGTCGTGGCACTCACCCGGGTGCTCGCGTCGGAGCTCGGGCCGTGGGACATCACCGTCAACGCCTACGCACCAGGCATGGTGCCGACGGCGATGAACGGCTTCGCGACCATGTCCGCGGACGCACAGGACCGCCTGCTCGACACACTGTCGCTCCGGCGGTGGGAGACCCCGGAGGACGTCGCCGACCTGCTCGTGTTCCTGGCGAGCGACGCGGCCGGGTACATCACCGGCACCCTCGTGGACGTCTCGGGCGGCAAGCTGGCGACCCAGATCCCGGCACGCGCGCACGGACGCTGACGCGCCCACGGCTCGGGCGGGCGGGACGGGCGGAGCAGACCCGCGCCTCCCGACACGCACCGATCACCGCAGCATGCGCTCCAGCAGCACCCGCAGCGCCCGCCGGTCGGACGGCACCAGCTGCGTCGTGAGCGGCAGCAGCGCTTCGCGCATCGCCGCCTCGAGCGACCGAGCGACCTCCTGCCCCGCCGCCGTGAGCACGACGTCGACCGACCTGGCGTCCTCCGCGTTCGGCTCCCGCGCGAGCAGCCCCTTCGCCGACGCGCGCGCGACGAGTCCGGTCATCGTCGACCGCTCGAGTCCGAGGTGGTCGGCCAGGTCGCCGATGCGGAGCCGACGGTCACGCAGGATCGCGAGCACCCGGAGCTGGGTCAGCGACAACCCCGCGTCGGCGGCCAGGTCCGTGAGGGCCCCCATCGTGCGGAACGCCGCGTGCCCGAGCGCGTCCACGAGCCGGTCGTCCTCCGTCATCTCCTGCACGGACCCGATGCTACTTGACCCGCTTCGTGTTACGAACTACTTTGTTCGTAACACGAATCAACAGGAGGACATCGTGCACGCAGCTGTCGTCACCACGTTCGGCGAGGCGCCGACCTGGCAGGAGTCCGACGAGCCGACGGCCGGCCCCGACGGGGTCGTGGTCGACGTCGTCGCGGCCGGTCTCCACCCGCGCGTCCGGTCACAGGCGGCCGGATCGCACTACACGAGCGAGGGAGCACTCCCGCTGATCCCCGGGGTCGACGGCGTCGCACGGTTCCCGGACGGCACCCTCCGCTACTTCGCGACGACGAGCGACACCCGCGGGAGCATGGCCGAACGCACCGCGGCCGACCCGCGCGCGAGCGTGGTGCTGCCGGGCGACGCAGACCCGATCGCGGTCGCCGCCGGCGCGAACCCGGTGATGTCGTCGTGGGTCGCACTCCGTCGTCGGATCACCTTCGCACCCGGCAGTCGCGTGCTCGTGCTCGGGGCGACCGGCGCCTCCGGCCGCGCCGCGGTGCAGGTCGCGAAGCACCTGGGCGCCGCGCACGTCGTCGCGAGCGGCCGCGACGAACGGCGGCTCGCGCGCCTGACCGACCTCGGCGCCGACGTCGTCGTCCCGCTCGACGACACGGAGGCCGTGGGCGCCGCAGCCGCCGACGCAGACGTCGTCATCGACTACGTCTGGGGGCAGCCCGCCGCCGACGTCGTCCGCGCGCTCGTCACCGCCCGGCCGGACCGCGGACGCCGCCTGGACTGGGTCGCGATCGGCTCGACCGCCGGCCAGGAGGCGCCGATCCCCTCCGCCGCGCTCCGCGCCTCGGGCCTCACCATCGTCGGCAGCGGGCAGGGCTCGGTGGGTCGTGCGGCGTTCGTCGCGGAGCTGCCGTCGATCGTGGCCGCCATCGCGGACGGCACGATCGACGTCGACGCGGTGGCCGTGCCGATGGCGGACGTCGAGCGCGCGTGGGCCGGACAGGCAGGGTCGGGCGCGAGCAGAGTGGTGCTCGAGGTCTGATCCTCGACCGGGGTCCCTGTCCGTCCACTCAGGGTCTCCACATCCCGGGCTCCGTAGCCTGTGAGGGCCCAGTGAGCCGGACTCCAGCCCGACCCCGAGGAGGTGCCCGATGGTCACCGTCCTCGTCGCGTTCGCGATCGTCGCCCTGATCGTCCCCGCCCTGACCCCCGTCCTCGGCCGCCGCGTCTTCTTCGTGGCGGCCCTCGCACCAGCAGCAGCCGCGGTCCTGACCCTCGCGATGACGGGCCCGGCGTTGCACGACGGCGTCACGGAACGGTTCGGGTGGATCCCGCAGCTCGACCTCGCGATCGCCCTGCGGATGGACGCCCTGTCCTGGGTGCTCGCGCTCGTGGTCTCCGTGGTCGGCGCCCTCGTGCTCGTCTACTGCGCCTCGTACTTCGACCACGACGAGCCCGGTCTCGGCCGGTTCGCGGGCGTCCTGACCGCCTTCGCCGGGTCGATGTACGGACTCGTGGTGGCCGACGACGTCATCGTGCTGTTCGTCCTCTGGGAAGCGACGACGGTCTTCTCCTACCTGCTCATCGGACACGACGCGGCGAAGCGGGCCAGTCGCGCGGCAGCGATGCAGGCGCTCGTCGTCACGACCGCCGGTGGCCTGGCGATGCTCGCCGGGCTCGTCCTGCTCTCAGTCGTCGCCGGCACGACGTCGCTCTCCGCGATCGTCGCCCACCCGCCCTCGGGCACGATCACCTCCGTCGCCGTCGTGCTCGTCCTGCTCGGCGCGCTCACCAAGTCCGCAATCGTCCCCTTCCACTTCTGGCTGCCCGCGGCGATGGCGGCACCCACGCCGGTGAGCGCCTACCTGCACGCCGCGGCGATGGTGAAGGCCGGCATCTACCTCGTCGCCCGGCTCGCTCCCGCCTTCGCGCTCCTCGACGGCTGGCGCGAGACGATCACGGTCCTCGGCGTCCTGGGCATGCTCGTCGGCGGCTACCGGGCGCTGCGGCAGACCGACATCAAGCTGCTGCTCGCCTACGGCACGGTCGCACAGCTCGGGTTCCTGGTGCTCGCGGCGGGCTGGGGAGCACCGGAGGTCGCCCTCGGCGGCATCGCGCTGCTCGTGGCGCACGCGACCTTCAAGTCGACGCTGTTCCTGGTCGTCGGGTCGATCGACCACGTGACGGGCACGCGGGACCTCGCCCGGCTGAGCGGACTCGGGCGGCGCATGCCGTGGCTCGCCACCGTGGCCGCCCTCGCGCTCCTGTCGATGGCCGGCATTCCGCCCACGATCGGGTTCGTCGCGAAGGAGGCCGTGCTCGCCGGGTTCGTCGAGACCCTGCACGGACCGGACGCGGGCTGGGCGTGGACCGCGCTCGTGGGGGTGACGCTCGGCTCCGTGCTGACGGTGGCGTACTCGCTGCGGTTCTTCTGGGGGGCGTTCGCCCGCAAGCCCGGCGTCCCGGCCACCGAACCGCACGCCCTGCACGGTCTCGGTGTCGTGCCGTCGGTCCTCGGGCTGACCGGGCTCGTGACGGGACTCGCGACGCCCCTCGTCGCGCACGGCCTCGAACCCGCGGCGAGCGCCGCCGCCAGCGGTTCCGGGGCCGTCCCCCACCTCGCGCTCTGGCACGGCCTCGAACCGGCGCTCGGCATCTCGGCGGTGACCCTCGCCGGCGGACTCGTGCTGTTCGCCCTGCGCCGTCCGGTCGAGGCGCTCCAGCACCGACTCGCCGGGTTCCCGAGCGCGTCGAGCATCTACCGGCACGTGATGCGCGGCCTCGACCGCGGGGCCACGGGCCTCACGGCGGCGCTGCAGCGTGGTTCGCTCCCCTACTACCTCACGGTGATCCTGTCCGTGTTCGTGGCCGGGGCGCTCGTCAACCTCGTCGTGGGCGGTCCGTGGGCGTTCCACGTCCGCTTCGCCGACTCGTGGGGTCAGATCCCCGTGGTCATCGTGATGTCGATCGCCGCGGTCGCCGTCCTCACCGCGAAGACCCGGTTCGCCGCCGCGGTGCTCGTCGGTGTCACCGGCTACGGCATGTCGGTGCTGTTCGTGCTGCACGGCGCGGTCGACCTCGCCCTCACCCAGATGGTGGTCGAGACCGTCACCCTCATCGCGTTCGTGCTGGTCCTCCGCAGGCTCCCCCCGCGCATCGCCACCACGAACCCATCGCGGTTCCGGGTCCTCCGGGCGCTGTTCGCGGGGCTCGCCGGCCTGACGCTCGCGGTCGTCGTGGTCGTCGCGGCCTCCGCCCGCACCACACGACCGCTCTGGCCCGACCTGCCGGCGCTGACGAGCTCGTTCGGGCACGGACTGAACGTGGTGAACGTGGCGCTGGTCGACCTCCGCGGCTGGGACACGCTCGGCGAGCTGACGGTCGTCGTGGCCGCGGCGACCGGTGTGGCGAGCCTCATCTTCGTGAACTCGCGTGAGGACACGCTCCCCCGTCTGCGGGACCTCCCGGCGACCGTGGCGAGCGACAAGCACCGCCCGGACGGCGAGCCCCGCGCGTGGCTGCCGACGAGCGCCGCGATCCCCACGGGGCGGTCGGCGCTGCTCGACGTCGTCGTGCGCCTCCTGTTCCACGGCCTCATCGTGCTGTCGGTGTACCTGCTGTTCGCCGGGCACAACGCGGCCGGCGGCGGGTTCGCGGGCGGTCTCGTCGCCGGCATCGCGCTGGCGGCCCGGTACCTCGCCGGGGGCCCGGCGGAACTCGGTGCGGCGGCACCGGTCCGCGCCGGCCGGTTGCTCGGCCTCGGCGTCGCGACCGCGGCGATCACGGCGCTGGTCCCGATGTTCTTCGGCAAGGACGCCCTGTACTCCGAGTTCTTCGAGGCGACCGTCCCGGTGCTCGGCCACGTGGAGTTCGTCACCGCCACGTTCTTCGACATCGGTGTGTACCTCGTGGTCGTCGGCCTCGTGCTCGACGTCCTCCGCAGCCTCGGGGCCGAGGTCGACCGGCAGCGGCTCGAGGACGCCTCGACGCCGTACCGCGACACGTTCGAGTCATCCACTCCGGAAGGGAGCGCCACGTGACCGTCACCCTGGTCCTCGTCATCGCGATGGCGGTGCTGTTCTCGTGCGGCGTGTACCTGCTGCTCGAGCGCTCGCTGACGCGGATGCTGCTCGGGTTCCTGCTGCTCGGCAACGCCCTCAACCTGCTGCTGCTCGTGATGTCGGGCGCCGCCGGGAAGCCGCCGATCGGTGCGTCGTCCGACGGCATCGCCGACCCGCTGCCGCAGGCGTTCGCCCTCACCGCGATCGTCATCACCTTCGCGGTGAGCGCGTTCCTGCTGGCGCTCATCCACCGCTCGTGGAAGCTCTCCCGCGCCGACGAGGTCGAGGTGGACGAGGCGGACGTCGCGATCGGCCGCGACCGCGCCGACGAGGACGACGACGACCCCGAGGCGGACTTCGACCCGAAGTCGCCGGAGGACGCCGACGACCCGCACGACCGCGCCGCCGACGCCGGGCAGGGGGCGACCCGATGACCTGGCTCGTCCCGCTCCTCGTCCTCGTCCCGCTCCTCGGCGCCGCGGGGGCGCTCGGACTCCTCCGACACCAGAAGCTGCAGCGTGCGATCACGGTCGTGGCGCTCGGCGTCGCGTTGGCGGTCGCGGTGACCCTCATGGTGCTCGTGGACCAGCACGGCACGATCGTCGTGCAGGTCGGCGGCTGGGACGCCCCGTACGGCATCTCGCTCGTCGTCGACCGGTTGAGCGCACTGCTCCTCACGGTGAGTGCGAGCGTGCTGCTCGTCGTGCTGCTGTTCTCGATCGGGCAGGGCCTCGCTCCGGACGACGGCGAGGCACCGGTCACGATCTACTACCCGACGTACCTGGTGCTGGCGGCGGGCGTGCTCGACTCGTTCATCGCCGGCGACCTCTTCAACCTCTACGTGGCGTTCGAGATGCTGCTCGTGGCGAGCTACGTGCTCATCACCCTGGGCGGCAGCGAGCAGCGCGTGCGGGCCGGCACCACGTACATCGTGACGAGTCTGATCGCGTCGGCGATCTTCCTCGCGGCCATCGGGCTCGTGTACGGCGCGACCGGCACCGTCAACATCGCGCAGATCAGCGAGCGGATGGCGGCACTGCCGGAGCACGTGCAGCTGCTGCTCCACACGATGCTGCTCATCGGCTTCGGGATCAAGGCGGCGGTGTTCCCGCTGGCGTTCTGGCTGCCGGACTCGTACCCGACCGCCCCCGCCCCGGTGACCGCCGTGTTCGCGGGCCTGCTGACGAAGGTCGGCATCTACGCGATCATCCGGCTCGAGACGATCATCTTCCCCAGACCCCAGCTCAACACGGCTCTGTTGATCGTGGCGATCCTGACGATGGTGGTCGGCGTGCTCGGTGCGGTGTCGCAGACGGACGTGAAGCGTCTGCTGTCCTTCACCCTGATCAGCCACATCGGGTTCATGGTGATGGGCGTCGGCCTGGGTTCCGTCGTCGGCACCGCTGCCGCGGTGTTCTACACGGTGCACCACATCGTCGTCCAGACGACCCTGTTCCTGGTGTCCGGCCTGATGGAACGGGTGGGCGGCACGACGTCGACGCGGTCGCTCGGCGGTCTGCTCAAGGCCGCCCCGTTGCTCGCCGCCCTCTACCTGGTCCCCGCGTTCAACCTCGGCGGGATCCCGCCGTTCTCCGGGTTCATCGGCAAGCTCGGACTGTTCCGTGCCGCCGCGATCGACGGATCACCCCTGGCGTACGCGACGATCGCCGCCGGGGTCGTGACGAGCCTCCTGACGCTGTACGCGCTCATGCGGGTCTGGGACGCCGCGTTCTGGCGGCCGAAGCCCGCCGCCGAGGCGGCCGCGCCGCACGCGAGCGTCGCAGAACCGCACGAGCACCTGCGGTCGCCGGAACCCGCTCCGCTCACCGTGTCCGAGGAGTCCGGCGACGTGCAGCGGCCCGCCGCGCTGCCCGACGGGGCGGCCGGCAGCCGGTCGGCCGCCCCGGTCAGTGGAGGCGCGGCACCCGTGACCGAAGCGCCGGACGTGACCCGCGCCTCCCGTCCCGCCGCACCGGCCACCGCGCAGGAGGGCATCGGGGACGCGCCGGAGAAGGTGCGTCTGCCGCGCATGCTCGTCGGCGTGACCACCGTCGCCGTCCTCGGCTCCGTCGCGCTGACCGTCGTCGCCGGTCCGCTCTACGGCTACGCGACCCGCGCCGCCGAGTCCCTGGAGTCCCCCGACCGCTACGTCCAGGCCGTGCTGGGAGGGACGCGATGAAGGCCGACAGCACCCGGCGCATCACGAACGCCCGGAGGATCGCCGTCGCGTGGCGCTACGACGTGCCGCTGGTGGCGGGCCTGACCGTGCTCTGGGCACTGCTGTGGGGTTCGTGGTCACCGCTGACGCTGCTGTGCGGCGTCGTCGTCGCGCTCCTCGTGACCCAGGCGCTGCCGCTCCCGCCGGTACCGCTGTCCGCCCGGTTCTCGATCCCGCAATTCGTGTGGTTCCTGCTGGTGTGGTCCGGGCTCGTGGTGATCGCGTCGTTCCGGGTCGCCTGGGTCGCCCTGCGTCCGCGCGGAGTCCGGCGCAGCTCGCTCACCCTCGTGCAACTGCACACCACCTCCGAGATGACCTTCACGCTGGCCACGCTCGCGATCTCGCTCGTGCCCGGGTCCTACGTCGCCGACGTCGACCTGCGCCGACGGCGCCTGCTGCTGCACGTGCTCGACACCGAGCGCGTCGAACAGGTGGACGCGGCACGACGCGAGGCCCTCGGCATCGAGACGCTGGTCATCCGGGCCCTGGGCTCCCGCCAGGACGTCTCCGAACTGTCCGAACCACTGCCGGAGGTCACCCGATGAGCGCCGCCGTCGTCGTCATGGGGGTCGGGATCGCCCTCGTGCTCGCGCTCCTCGGAGCAACCCTCGCGCTCGCGGTGTTCCGGATCGTCCGGGGCCCGACGATCCTCGACCGCGTGATCGGGTCCGACATGGTGCTCACGACGGCGCTCGTCGTGATCGGTGCCGCGATGGTCGTCCGGCAGGACCTCACCGCCGTCCCCGTCCTGGTGGTCATCGCGGCGACGAGCGTGTTCGCGACGATCGCCGTCGCCCGCGCCGTCACCCCGTCGTCTGACCCGTCCGACGAAGGACTCACCGCGACGACGCCGGAGCACGCCACGGAAGAGGAGCGCTCGTGACCGAGATCATCCAGTCATTCCTCGACGGCGCGGGCGTCCGCGCCTGGGTCGCCCTCGGTCTGCTGCTGGTCGGCGCCCTGCTCTCGCTCGGCGCCGGTGTGGGGATCGTGCGCTTCCCCGACCCGCTGGTGCGGCTGCACGCCATGGCGAAGCCGCAGGTGCTCGGGTTGGCGTTCGCGCTGGCCGCGATCGTCGTCGCGGTGTGGACGTGGACGGCGCTGTGGGTCGTGCTGCCGATCATGGTGTTCCAGCTGTTCCTCGTGCCCGTCTCGACGCACATGATCTCCCGCGCCGGACTGCGGTCGAACGACTACCGACACGAGGACCTGCTGGTCGACGACACGGAGTCCTGACCCCGAGACGGACGGGAGGCGCGGTGCGGGGCCGCACCGCGCCTCCCGTCCGCCTTCAGTCGCGCTGGCGACGCGACAAGACCAGGTTCGCCACGGCCGCCAGCACGACGACCGCCGCCGCGGCGGCCGGCAGGAGCATCGCGGCCGCGGCGCCGTGCTGCTCCGCGACGTCACCGGTGATCGCCGACGAGACCGACTGCCCGACGATCACCGCGGAGCCGAGGATCGTCATGGTGGTCGCCGAACGGCCCCGCGGCGACCGGTCCGAGCCGAGGCTGTACTGCGCCACGAGGGTCGGGCCGATGCCGATGCCCATCACCGCGAGGACGACACCCACGGCCACGACGGACCCGGCCTGGGAGAACGCGACCGCACCGCCGAGCAGGACCACGCCGAACACCAGCCACCGCCACCCGAGCGCGAACCCGCGCGGGAACACGGCCGAACCGAGCGCCAGACCAGCGGAGCCGATGCCCATGAGGCCGTAGAGCAGTCCGGCCTGCGACGCCTCCCCGTGGATCTCCATGAACGCCGTCAGTGAGGTCAGGGTCGCGCCGAAGAACAGGCCGACACCGAGGATCCCGACCACCACGACGACGAGCCGCGGCCGGAGCAGTTCGGTGGCCGGCGCCTGCACGAGCTCCTCGTGCCGCCCGAGCACGAGCTTCCCGGTGGGGTGCAGGGCGAACGCGGTGACGAACACGAACGTCAGCGCCGAGGCCCCGGCGACCGCCACCCACGGCGCGATCGCGCTCGCGAGGACCCCCACGAGGAACGGTCCGATGATGAAGACGGTCTCGTCCGCTGCCGACTCGTAGGCCATGGTGCCGCTGAGGACCCGGTCGCGACGTGCCGGCGGTGTGCGCTGCCCGATGATCGCCACGAGTCGCGTCCGGGACATCGGGGCGACCTGCGGCGCCGATGCACCGATGAAGAACGCCATCGCCAACACGGCGAGGTCGGGCGCGGAGCCCTGGACCACGAGCGGGAACAGTCCGAGCAGCAGGGCGTTCACCAGGCCTACCGGCACGAGGACGTTCCGCTGCCCGAACCGGTCCGCAGCCGCGCCGACCAGCGGTCCGAACACCGCGGCGCCGATGCCGACGGACGCGGAGTTCACGCCGCCGAGGGCGACCGAGTCGCGCGCGGACACGACGAGCGTCAGCACCCCGACCACCATCATCGCGAAGGGGAGCCGGGCGACGAACGCGACGGGGAAGTACCACCGTCCGGTGTGTGCGACGAGGGATCGGTCGTCGGTGGTGGGGGTGGACGGGGTGGTACTGGTCTGGAGCATTGGAGGTGTGCCTTCTCGGCCCGGCCCGGGAGCGGTCGGGCGGACCCATCGGGTGCCGCCGCTGTCCGCCGGAGAGCCGGCGGCCGGTAGATACACACTGCGTGTTGGTGGAGCCCGGCCAGGGTACCAGCGGTAACGGTTCGTCACCCCGGCACCGCCACGGCGGAGCCCCTCCTATGGTGGCGCGCATGGAACAGCGACGCATGGGGCGGACGGGGGCTCCCGTCAGCGCGCTGACCCTCGGGACCCGGGCGCTCGCGGCGATCGCCGAGCAGGACGTCGACGGCGCGGTCCGGCTCGTGGACGAGACGCTGGGGCGAGGGGTGACCGCGGTGGACGTGTCGGACGCCGACGGGGGCGGCCTCACGGAGAACGTCGTCGGCGCGGCCCTCGGGCACCGACGCGAGGACGTGTTCCTGTCGGTCCGGTTCGGCGACCCCGTCGACCACGACCCGGCACACCACGGCAACGGTCGACGCTGGATGTTCCGCGCCGTGGAGCGGAGCCTCACCCGTCTCGGCACCGACGTCATCGACCTCTACCAGCCGGCGCACCCCGACCCGACGACGGCGCTCGACGAGACCCTCGACGCCCTGGCGGACCTCGTGACCCAGGGGAAGATCCGCGCGTTCGGGATCCCGGGGTTCCCCGCGGAGGAACTCGTCGAGGCGCAGTGGCTGCGGGCCGGCGGCAAGAGCGTCACGGCGACGCACGTGCCGTACTCGATCCTCACCCGGACGGCGGAGCGGACCACGTTGCCGGTCGCACGTCGGTTCGGCCTCGGTGTGCTCGCCGCCGCGCCGCTCGCCGGCGGATGGCTCGCCGGCGCCTACCGGAGCGGGACCGGACAGCCACGGTCTCCCCGGGCCGCGGAGCAGCCGCACGCGTACGACGTCACCGCCGCCGCGAACCGCGGGAAGCTCGACGCCGCCGATCGACTCGGACGGCTCGCCGACGACGCCGGCCTCACGCTGCTCGAACTCGCCGTCGGCTTCGCGTTGACCCACCCGGACGTGTCCTCCGTGGTGGTCGGCCCGCGGACGGTGTCGCACGTCGACGCGTACGTGCAGGCCGCGGAGGTGGCGCTCGACGACGGGGTGCTCGACGCCGTCGACGCGATCGTGCCGCCGGGGACGCACGTGCTCGAGCGTGACACCGGGGTGGCGCTGCCGGCGCTCAGCGAGGAACGGTTGCGCGGCCGCGTCCTCGCCCGCTGACGGCCGAACGACGGGTCACGTCCTCGCCCGCTGGGGATCAGACGCGCGGCCACTCCGCCCCGAGGACCGCCCACGAGTCGACGGTCGTCCACTCGCCGCCGAACCAGTCCGCCTCGACGGCGCGCCCCTCGTGGCGGAACCCGAGCCGACGGAACAGCCGGGCGACGGGTTCGTTCCGCGCGTCCGTCAGCGCGGTCAGCCGGTGTGCGCCGAGTCCCCCGACGAGCGCGTCGGCCAGGGCACGGAGCGCCTCGGTGGCGTACCCGTGCCCCTGTGCCGCCGAGCCGAGGGTCACGCCGAGCTCGTACGTGTCCGGCTGCTCGGCGAGCGCGTGCACGGCGACGTCGCCGAGCAGCGTGCCGTCGGTGCGCGCACGAACGCCGACCTGCAACCAGTCGCCGGAGCCCGGCACGACCGTGGCGGGCTGGGCGGCGAGGAGCCGATCGGCGTCGGCCGTGGAGTAGTCCGTCGTCCAGGACTGCCACCGCGCGACGTCCGGCTCGCGACGGTAGGCCACGAAGGCGTCGCGGTCGGTGGCGTCCAGCGGGGTGAGGTCGAGCCGCTCGGTCCGGAGGGGGAAGGTCAGCACCACCGCACCATAGCGGCCCGTAGGATCTCCACCATGGTCGAGATCCAGCGTCCGAGTCCGACCGACCTCCTCACGATCGGCGAGGTCGTCGCACGGACCGGGGTCGCAGCGTCCGCACTGCACTTCTACGAACGCAAGGGCCTCATCCACCCCGAGCGCAGCGCCGGCGGCACGCGGCTCTACCCCCGGCACACGGAACGCCGCATCGCGATCATCCAGGTCGCCAAACGGCTCGGCATCCCGCTCAGCGAGGTCGCCGAGCAGTTCGAGACCCTGCCGAGGGACCGGATGCCCTCACTGCGGGACTGGAACCGGCTCAACGAACGGTGGCGGGCCAGGCTGCGCGCTCGTCAGCTCGAGCTCGAGCGCCTCCAGCAGGAGATGACCCAGTGCATCGGCTGCGGGTGCGTGTCGCTCAACGCGTGCCTCGTGATGAACCCCGGCGACCAGCTCGCGGCCGAGGGGCACGGGGCCCGGCGGCTCCTGCCGATCGAGGACGAGGCACCGGACGTCAGCGGACCCGGAGCCCCCGCGGACGCAGGAACGGGATCCTCGGCATGAGCCAGTCCACCCACACCACCCGCACCCCGGGCGCGACGGCGAGGGACCACAGGATCGACGCCGCGGCGTCCGTGGGGTAGTGGACCGCGTCGATCGCGACCGCGAAGAACACGACGACGATGGCCACGATCCCGAGCGTCACCGCGAGGTGGTGCCAGCGTGAGTCCCGCAGCACCCAGACGAGGGCGATCACGAACGCCGTGATGTAGACGGTGTGCCCGCTCGGGTAGCTCGGGTCGGGCTGCACCGGGAACGGGTGCGGGAGCACGCTCACGTCCGGCCGCGCCCGGTGCACGAGCTCCTTCACGACCGCGGAGGGCACCCACGTGATGGCGATCGTGCCGCCGAAGGCGAGCGCCGGCCGCAGGTCCCGGGCCCGCCACCAGATCACGCCCACGACGACGACCGTGATCCCGATCGCCGGACCCGGACTGATCACGTGGTAGACCGCCGTCGTGAAGGCTCCGAGCGCGCCGGTGTGCAGCTCGTTGAGGGCCTTCGCCAGGCCGAGGTCGACCGAGCCGAGCGTGAAGCCGACGACCGTGATGACGACGACCGCGGCCACGGCGAGCGCGACGGAGGCGAGCGGGTACCGGCTCGGATCGAGGATGCCGTTCACCTCGGACTCGCGTCGGTGCGGGCGGAGCGCTGCGTCGGACATCCGTCCATCGTCGCAGGTCCCGGGCGTCCGCCGGCCCCGAGTCGCGTGTCCGTCGATCAGAGGTCGTTCAGCGAACGGCAAGGACCAGGCACCAGGACTAGACACGAGGGCATGACAACCGTTGCCGAGAACATCGTCGCCACGCTCCGCGAGAACCACGTCGAACGCGTCTACGGTCTCCCCGGGGACTCCCTCAACGGCTTCACCGACGCGCTCCGGAAGGACGGCACGATCCGGTGGGAGCACGTCCGGCACGAGGAGGCCGCGGCGTTCGCTGCCTCCGCCGAGGCCGCGCTGACCGGGGAGCTCGCCGTCTGCGCCGGCAGCTGCGGACCGGGCAACCTGCACCTCATCAACGGGCTGTACGACGCGAACCGGTCCCGCGTCCCGGTGCTGGCGATCGCCGCGCACATCCCGACGGCCGAGATCGGGACGGGGTACTTCCAGGAGACGCACCCCCAGGAGCTCTTCCGCGAGTGCTCCGTGTACGTCGAGTACGTCGCCGACCCGTCGCAGATGCCCCGGCTGCTCGAGATCGCGATGCGCGCCGCGGTCGAGAAGCGCGGGGTGGCGGTGCTCGTCATCCCCGGCGACGTGCTCCTCGCCGAGGCCGTCGCACCCCGGGTCACCCGGATCGAACGCACGGAACCGCGCATCGTCCCGGCAGAGGCCGAACTCCGTCGCACCGCGGATCTGCTCAACGGTGCGGACCGGGTGACGATCCTCGCGGGAGCGGGGGTCGCCGGCGCCCACGACGAGGTGCTCGCCCTCGCGGAACGGCTCCAGGCCCCGATCGTGCACGCCCTCCGCGGCAAGGAGCACATCGAGTGGGACAACCCGTACGACGTCGGCATGACCGGGCTCCTCGGCTTCGCGTCCGGGTACCGCGCGATGGAGGACGCCGACGTGGTGCTCATGCTCGGGACGGACTTCCCGTACCAGCAGTTCTTCCCCGCGAAGGCGAAGCACGTGCAGGTCGACGTCCGCGGCGAGCAGCTCGGGCGGCGGCACCCCGTCGACATCGGGCTGGTCGGCACGGTCAAGGACACGGCGCTCGCCCTCATCCCGCTGCTCACCCGCTCGCACCCGACGAAGCACCTCGAGGACGCCCGGAAGCACTACGCGAAGACCCGCGCGAAGCTCGACGACCTGGCCGTACCCGCCGGTCGGCACAAGCCGCTGCACCCGCAGTACGTGGCGCGTGTGCTCGACCGACTCGCAGCGCGGGACGCGGTGTTCATCCCCGACGTCGGTTCCCCCGTCGTGTGGGCGTCGCGGTACCTCACCATGAACGGCGAACGGCGGCTCATCGGATCGTTCGTGCACGGCACGATGGCGAACGCGGTGCCGCAGGCGATCGGTGCCCAAGCGGCGTTCCCCGAGCGGCAGGTGGTCGCCCTGGCCGGTGACGGCGGACTGACCATGCTGCTCGGCGAGCTGATCACGATCGTCCAGAACGCGTTGCCGGTGAAGATCGTCGTGTTCGACAACTCGTCGCTGAACTTCGTGGAGCTGGAGATGAAGGCCGCCGGGTTCGTCACCTACGGCACCGACCTCCGGAACCCCGACTTCGCCGCGGTGGCCGAGGCGATCGGCATCACGAGCTTCCGCGTCGACGAGTCCGACCAGCTCGAGGACGCCCTGGCCGCGGCGCTCGCCCACGACGGGCCCGCGCTCGTCTCCGTCCGGGCCGACCGCCAGGAGCTCTCGATGCCGCCGGCCGTGACGCTCGAGCAGGCGAAGGGCTTCACGCTCTACGCGATCCGCACCGTGCTGTCCGGGCGCGGGGACGAGCTGCTCGACCTCGCCTCGACGAACTTCCGGCAGTTCATCTGACGCCGACCGGGGACGGCTCGGAGGATCGTGTCGGCAGGGCGGCTCAGGCCTCGGCGCCGCCCTGCTCGACGATGTCGGGCGTCGGGTCGAGCGCGGCGCGGACGACGGCGTCGAGGGCGGTGACGATCTGGTCGAGTGCGAGCGAGGGGCCGTCCCCGGCGATGTCCGGGGTCGCGGGCACGTGCACGAACCCCGCGCGGAACCCGTCCCGCGCGGCGAAGGACATGAGCTCGTAGAACACCTGGTTGCAGGTGAACGTGCCCGCCGTGTTCGACACGGACGCCGGGACGCCGGCGGCACGGACGTCACGCACGATCCGCTTGATCGGAAGCGTGCTGAAGGCCGCCGGGGCCCCGTGGGCGTCGATCGGTTCGTCCACGGGCTGCGCGCCCGCGTTGTCCGGGATCCGGGCGTCCATGACGTTGATCGCGACCCGTTCCGGCGTCACCGCAGTGCGTCCGGCGGCGAGGCCCGTGGCGACCACGACGGCCGGGCGGTGCTGGGCGAGCAGGGCGGCGAGCCGCGGACGCTCCTCCGCGAACACGACGGGGAGCTGCTCGACGACGAGGGTCGCCGGGCCGTCCCACGTCGCCGCGAGCCGCTGGGCGGCTTCCCACGACGGGTTCACGGCGTCCCCGCCGAAGGGCTCGAAGGCGGTCAGCAGGACGGTCGGTTCGGTCGCGTCGGCCACGTGACCAGCGTAGGGACTGGAGGCGCGGTGCGGGGCAGCACCGCGCCTCCAGTCCGACGTGTTCTGCGGATCGTCACCAACCGAGCGGTCGACCGTCCTCCAGGAACACGCCGGTCGGCCCGTCGGGTCCGGCTGCTGCCGCCGCGGCGACCGTCGCCGCGCTGACCTCGACGGGGCGGCCGTGCGGGTTCGCGACGCCGCCGAACTCCGTGGCGGTGTAGCCGGGCTCGATCGCGACGAAGCGCACCTCGGGCACCGCGCGGGCGTACTGCACGGTCAGCATCGAGACGGCGGCCTTGCTCGCGCCGTAGACGATCGCCTGGTACTGCGACGCCGGCTTCTCCGGGTCGTGGTTCGCAGCGAAGGACCCGAGGGCGCTCGAGATGTTCACGACGACCGGGTTCGCGGACCGGCGGAGCAGCGGCAGGGCGGCCTCGGTCGTGCGGACGACGCTGACGGCGTTCGTGTCGAACACCTCGAGCGCCTCCGGGCCGTTCAGGGCGACCTTGCCGATGCCGGCGTTGTTCACCAGCACGTCGAGTCCGCCGGCCGCATCGATCGCGGCGAAAGCTGCCGCGACCGACGCGTCGTCCGTGACGTCGAGCTGCACGGCCCGGGCCGGGTTCGACGCGGTGCTGATCTGCCGGGCGACCTCCCGGCCGGTGTCGAGGTCGCGGGCGCCGACCCAGACGGTGTGTCCGGCGGCGACGAGCTGGTGGGCGGTCTCCCTGCCGAGGCCGCGTGTGGCCCCGGTGACGAGTGTCGTTGTCATGCCGTCAGCATCGGAGGGCCGAGGCGAGGATGGCAGTCGTCCCGTCGTCGTAGGACCACCGGACCCAGGACAACGGCCGACGCGGGTCGCACACTGGGGACGTGGAACACTCCGAGTTCGGACGGACGCTCCGGCGACTGCGGGACCACGTCCCGCCGGACGCCGTCGGCGTGGTCCCCGGCAGTCGTCGGCGCGCGGTCGGCCTCCGACGCGAGGAGCTCGCGGCGTTGGCGGGCATCTCCGCGGACTACCTCACCCGCCTCGAGCAGGGACGGGCGACGTCGCCGTCCGCCCAGGTCGTCGAGGCCCTCGCCCGGGCCCTCCGGGTCGCGGACACCGAGCGTGCGCTGCTGTTCCGGCTCGCCGGCCACGCCGCCCCCGGCCCGGACGTCGTGCCGTCCCGGATCCCGCCGAGCGTGCAACGGCTGCTCGACCGGTTGTCGGACACCCCCGTCGCCGTGCTCGACGCAGCGGGCACCATCCTCACCGCGAACGCGCCGTACGACGCGCTCATGGGGCCGGTCGGGGCGCTCCGGGGACACGAGCGGAACACCGCGTGGCGGCACCTCGTCGGACCGGGGAGCCGCGCCGTGCACTCCCCTGCCGAGCAGGAGGCGTTCGAGGCCACCGTCGTCGCGGCGCTCCGGCGCACGGCCTCGCGGTACCCGCTGGACCGCGGTGTGCGGCAACTCGTCCGGGACCTCCGGGCCGCGAGCCCCCGCTTCGTCGAGCTGTGGGAGTCCGGGGACGGCGCGGAGCCTCGGGACACCGGCCGCCGGAAGACGATCGAGCACCCTGCCGTGGGACGGATCGTGCTCGACTGCGACACCCTGCAGATCGCCACCGACGACCTCACCGTGCTGGCGTACACGGCGGAGCCGGGCACCGAGGACGCGGAGCGGCTGGCGCTCGCGGTCGTCCTCGGCACGCAGTCGTTGGTCGGCTGACCCGCCCGGAACGGGTCCCACGTCGTGTATCCACAGCCCTCCGCGAGATGCCGTCGGCTGTGGAACGCTTGCCGGATGCTCATCGCCTACGTCGATGAATCGTACGATCGCGACCACTACTTCATCGGCGCGGCGCTCGCCACGTTCGAGCAGTGGGAGGCTGTCTCGGAACGGTTCGCGACCATCCGCCAGCGGACCGCGCGCGAGCACGGGACATCCGAGCAGATCGAGTTCCACGGCCACGAGCTGATGGGCGGCACCGGTCCGTGGCGGAACCTCCGCGGCCGACACCGGGAAGCCGCGGGCGTGTCCACCGCGGTGCTGGGCGCCGCCGCCGAGGTCGGGGTCCGCTACATCTTCCGCGGGGTGGACGTTGCACGCTTGAAGGCACGGTTCCGGTACCCACGGACGCCGCACTCGGTCGTCTTCGGACACCTGCTGGAACAGATCGACGGATACGTCGCCGTCAACGATCCGGACGAACAAGCGATCGTCGTCGCCGACGAGATCGCGACCCAAGCGGAGCACCAGCGGGCCTTCGCGGGCTACCAGGAGTTCGGCACGACGAGTGAGCGGCCGTCCCGACTCGCGCACATCTCCGCTCCGATCAACTTCGCGTCGTCCCGACTCAGCGACGGGCTGCAGTCCGTCGACATGGCGGTGTACGTGCACTTCCGGCGTCAGCGGGTCCAGAACCCGCATCCGGCCGCACGGAGGACGCTCGAGCGGCAGTGGAGGTTGATCGCACCGGCGGTGGCGCACGACGAGCACTGGGTGCCGTGACAAGCGGACCCCGGGAAGAACGAAGGCCCCGCGAACGGGGCCTCCGGCTGGCGACGTTCCGGGAACCGGCCCGTCGTCACTCCATGATAGGCGACCGGCGGGACCGGTCAGTCGTCGATGTCGAAGACCACCACGCGGGCGCTCGCGCCCTGGATGAACGTCGCGACGGGCTGGTGCTCCGGGTGCGGGAGGTACGCCTCGAGCGCCGCCCGGTCCCGGAAGCGGACCACCAGCATCCAGTCGAACCCGCCCTCGAGCCCCTCGGTGCTGACGCTCTCGCCGGAGCGCACCGACTCCACGCCCTCGATCCGCGTCAGGTGCTCACGGGCGAGCGCGTCCGCGGACGCCGATCGTCCGTCCGTCCGGTCCCACTCCACGAGGACCACGTGCGTCGTGCCCGCCATCAGAAGGCCGGGGTCCCGCCGGCGACCGTGACGGTCGACCCGGACTGGTAGCTCGACTCGGGGCTGACGAGGTGCACGTAGGCGGCCGCGAGCTCGGCGGGCTGGCCGGGGCGTCCGAACGGCGACCCCTCGCCGAAGTGCGACACGGTCTCGGCGTCGTCGGAGCCCGGCTGCAGCGGCGTCCACACCGGGCCGGGTGCGACCGAGTTCACGCGGATGCCCTTCGGCGCGAGCTGCTGGGCGACGGCCTCGGTGAAGGTCTTCACGGCGCTCTTCGACACGGCGTAGTCGATCTTGTCCGGGGACGGCGTGCTCGCCTGGATCGAGCCGGTCGTGACGATCGAGGAGCCGGGCTCGAGGTGCGGCACGGCGGCCTTCGTGAGCCAGAACAGCGAGTAGATGTTCGTCTTGAACGTGGAGTCGAAGTGCTCGGTGTCGAGGGTGAGGAGGTCGTCGTTGCTGTCCATCCGACCGGCCACCATGACGAGGGCGTCCAGGCCGCCGAACTCGTCGACCGCCTTCTGCACGAGGTCCGAGCAGTACTGCTCGTCCGAGATGTCGCCCGGGAAGAGCACGGCACGGCGCCCTTCGCCCTCGAGCAGGTCCCGCACCTGCTCGGCGTCCTCCTGCTCGTCGGGGAGGTACGACAGGACGAGGTCGGCACCCTCACGCGAGAGCGCGATGGCGGCCGCACGGCCGATGCCCGAGTCGGCGCCGGTGACGATGCCTCGGTAGCCGGTCAGCCGGTCCTTGCCGACGTAGCTCTGCTCGCCGTGGTCCGGCTCCGGGTCCATCTTCCACGCCGCACCCGGCAGCGACTGCTCCTGCTCCGGGAACGGCGGCGCCGGGTAGAGGGTGTTCGGGTCGCGCTTGTCGTACTGGCTCATGCCGTCCACGATGCCCGCGGTCCGCTCCGTGCGGGCACAGTCCGCTGAACGCGGACGACGCACCGGCGCAAACCGCTCGGACATCCGCTCCGAACGAGCGATGGGCGTCATGAGCGCCCGGACCGGTCGCAGCGGAGCGCCGGACCACCGCGAGAGAGAGGTCACAGCATGACCAGCAACGCAGCATCCAACCGGGTCGGGTACGGCTCGACGTGGACCCAGAAGGGCGCGTTCGTCTTCGGGGTCGTCTTCCTCATCGTCGGCATCGCCGGCTTCATCCCGGGCCTGACGATGGACATGGGCACGATGTCCATGGCCGGGCACGGCTCGATGGCGCTCCTGCTCGGGCTCTTCCAGGTCTCGGTCCTGCACAACATCGTGCACCTGCTGTTCGGCGTCGTCGGGCTCCTGGCGGCGCGGAGCGCACGCGGCGCACGGCTCTACCTGGTCGTCGGCGGCATCGTCTACGCGGTGCTGTTCGTCTACGGCCTCTTCACGGCGGGCATGGCCGGCGGCGCGAACTTCGTGCCGCTGAACAGCGCCGACAACGTGCTGCACCTGATCCTGGCCGTGGCGATGATCGTCCTCGGGCTGCTCCTGCCGCGGGTGGGGGCACGCCGGGCCTGACCTGCGTGCGGCACGAACGGGGCCGGCCCGAACCACGTGATCAGGTGGTTCGGGCCGGCTTCTGTGTGCGCTGGCACCGCGCCGCCGCGCTCAGACCGTCGCAGCCTCGCCGAGCACGAGGTCGCGGACCTGCGCGGCGGCACCGAGCGCGACGGCGTCCGACCCCAGCGTCGACTGCGCCAGGCGGATCGGCGCGCCGCTGACGGGCGGCTCCGCGGCGATGGCAGCGGTGATCGCGGGCTCGAGCAGGTCCCACGACCGGGCGATCCCCCCGCCGATGACGACGGTCGTCACGTCCAGGATCCCCGCCGTGAGCAGCGCCGCACGCGCGAGACCCCATCCGGCCGTGTCGAACACGGCGGACGCGTCCGGGTCGCCGGCACGGGCGGCATCGGCCACCTCGCGGGCGGACAGCCGACGCCCGGACCGTTCGGCGAACCGGTCGGCGATGCCCCGCGCACCCGCGATCGTCTCGAGGTGCCCGACCTGGCCGCAGGTGCAGAGCGCGTCGCCGAACCCGGGTACGTGTCCGATCTCCCCCGCGGCGCCGCGCGGCCCGGCGAACAGGGAACCGCCCAGGACGAGCGCTCCGCCGACACCGGTCCCGAGGGTCATGCCGAGCACGTCGCACTCACCGGCGACGGCGCCCGTGGCGACCTCGCCGAGCAGGAACGCGTTCACGTCGTTGTCGAGCGTCGCCGGGACGCCGAGCGCCGTGGTGACCGCGTCGGTGACGCCGTACCCGGCCCACCCGGTGAACGAGTTGCCGGTGACGAGGACGGTCCCCGTGGTCGCGTCGACCACGCCGGCGGCGCCCACCCCGACACCGGCCAGGGAGGCGCGGTGCCGGTCGAGTAGGTCGGTCACCGCACCGACGGCGGCGGTCACGATCGCGGCACCGCCCGCGTGTGCGGGGGTCGGCAGGTCGATGCGGTCGATCACGTCGAGGGCCGGCGTCGCCAGGAGGACCTTCGTGTTCGTCCCCCCGACGTCGACACCCGCGACGACCGCTCCCGAGGCGAGGGCACCCGGCTCCCCGGCGATCACGCGGTCACCGCCGCGAGGATCGCGAGCCGCTCGGCACGGCGCTGCCGTTGCACGATCGGGTCGGGCACGGGAACGGCGGCGAGCAACCGCCGGGTGTAGTCGGTGGTGGGGTGCACGAGCGTCGTGTCCGTCGTGCCCTGCTCCTCGACGACGCCCTGGCGCATCACGACGACCCGCTCGGCGAACTGCTGCACGACGGCGAGGTCGTGCGAGACGAACAGGCAGGCGAAGCCGAGGTCGCCCTGCAGCTCGCGCAGCACCTCGAGCACGGTCTCCTGCACGCTGACGTCGAGCGCGCTGGTGGGTTCGTCGGCGACGAGCAGCCGTGGGGAGAGCACGAGGGCACGGGCGAGCGAGACGCGCTGCCGTTGGCCGCCGGAGAGCTCCCGGGGCGCACGCGACGCGAGGGTCCGCGGCAGCCGGACGGCGTCGAGCACCTCGTCGATGCGCTTCCGCCGCTCGGCCGAGCCCATCCGACGGCGGTGCACGGCGAGCGGTTCCGCGATGCACTCGGCGACGGACATCCGGGCGTCGAGCGACGCCACGGGATCCTGCAGCACGACCCCGATGCCGGACCGGAGCGCCGTGCGGTCACGTGCCCTGGTGGATCCCAGGTCGGATCCGAACAGGTGCACGCTGCCCGACGTCGGCTTCACGAGACCGAGTGCGACGCGGGCCGCGGTGGACTTGCCCGAGCCGGACTCCCCCACCAGGCCGACGGTCTCGCCGGCGTGCACGGCGATGTCGATGCCGCGCAGGGCGTGGACCGCGCGCGCACCGCGCCCGAACGTCACCGAGACGTCACGCAGGTCGACCACCGGGGCCGCGTCGCGCCTCCCGTCAGCGGACGAGGAGGAGGACGACGGAACGGCCGAGGCCGCCGGCGCTGCGGGCGCTCCCGCCACCGCGAGCCGCGGCACCGCCGCGAGCAGCCGCTTCGTGTAGTCGTGCTGCGGACGGAGCAGCACGTCCTCGACGGTTCCCGTCTCGACGATCTCGCCCTGCAGCATGACCGCGACCCGGTCCGCGAAGTCCGCGACCACGCCCATGTTGTGCGTGACGAGCAGGACGCCGGTGCCCGTGTCGGCGGCGAGCGCCCGGAGGAGCTCGAGGATCTCGGCCTGCACCGTCACGTCGAGCGCCGTTGTCGGCTCGTCCGCGATGAGGAGCTTCGGCGAGTTCGCGATCGCCATGGCGATGACCACGCGTTGCCGCTGGCCGCCCGAGAGCTGGAACGGGTACGCCCGCGCCCTGGCGGCCGGGTCGGGGATGCCCACCCGGTCGAGCAGGTCCACGGCGCGTGCCGCGGCCTCGGAGGCGGAGACGTCGCCGTGGTTCCGGACGACCTCGGCGATCTGCGCACCGACGCGGGTGAGCGGGTCGAGGGCGGTCGCGGGCTCCTGGAAGACCATCGAGACGGTCGAGCCGCGGAGCGACCGGAGCGACGGTTCGGCCGCGCCGACGACCTCGTGTCCGTCGACGACGGCGCTCCCGGTCGCGGTGGCGTTGCCGGAGAGCAGCCCCATCGCGGCGAGCGCCACGGTGGACTTGCCGGAACCGGACTCGCCGACGAGCGCCAGGGTCTCCCCCGGTTCGACGTGCAGGCTCACCTCGCGGACCGCGTCGACGGTGCCGGACTCGGTGCGGAAGGTGACCCCGAGGTCGGTGGTGGTCAGGATGGACATCAACGGCCCCTCACGTCGAAGGCGTCCCGGAGCCCGTCGCCGACCGCGTTGAACGCGCAGACGACGAGGATCACGGCGAGACCCGGCGGCACGATGAGCCACCAGCGTCCCGAGTAGGCGGCGGTGAGTCCCGCCGAGAGCATGCCGCCCCAGTCCGTCGCGGGTGCCTGCACGCCGAGGCCGAGGTAGGAGACGTAGGCGACGAGGAGGATCGCGTCGGCGACCTGGAACGTGGCGGCGACGACGATCGTGGACACCGAGTTCGGCAGGAGGTGCCGGCCGATCGCCCGGGCGTGCGAACCACCGATCGCGCGGAGGGTGAGCACGTAGTCGCGGTTCTTCAGCGTCAGGGTCTCGGCACGGATGAGGCGGGAGGGCACCAGCCACGACACGAGGCCGAGGATCACGATGAGGCCCCACACGCCGGGGGTCGTGATCGCCGAGATGACGAGCAGGATGAACAGCGCGGGGATCGCGATGCCGGCGTCGACCACGCGCATCATGACGGCGTCCACCCAGCCGCCGACGTAGCCGGCGACGGAGCCCCAGAGGGTGCCGACGACCGTCGCGAGGATGCCGGCGGCGATGCCGACCATCAGCGAGACCTTGCCGCCGTACATCAGGCGGCCGAGGACGTCGTGGCCGACGGCGTCCGTGCCGAGCAGGTGGCCGGCGCTCGGCGCGAGGTTCGCCTGGGACAGCTGCGTGTGCGTCTGGTCGGTCGGGTACAGGAACGGGCCGACGAAGCAGAACAGCACGATGACGACGATGACGACGAGGCCGATCACCGCGAGGGTGTTGTGGCGGAAGCGCCGGACGGCGAGGCGCCACCCGGTCGATGCGACGGTGATCGGGGCTCCCGGTGCCTCCGGGACCATCTGGACGGCGGTCATGCGCGGCCTGCCTTCACTCGGGGGTCGATGAGCGACTGCGCGACGTCGGCGAGGAGGGTGCCGACGACCGTCGCGATCGAGATGACGAGGACGCACCCGAGCAGGGTCGGGTAGTCCGACGACTGCGCGGCGTTCCAGAACAGGAGCCCCATGCCGGGGTAGTTGAAGAGCTGCTCGGTGACGAGGGCTCCGCCGAACAGCACCGGCAGGTAGTAGCCGAGCATCGCCACCACCGGGGTGAGCGAGTTCCGGAACACGTGCCGCCGCAGGATCGTCACGGTCGAGGCGCCGCCGGCCCGGGCGGTGCGGACGTAGTCCTCCTGCAGGTTCTCCAGCGTCGCCGCGCGCATGTACCGGCTGAACACGGCGATCATCGCGAGGGCGCCGGTGACGACGGGGAGCACGAGCCCGGCGGGGTCCTGGAAGACCTCGGCGAGCGTGTTCCCGCTCGGTGCCTGCGACGGCAGCCAGGGCAGCTGCTGGCTGAACACGATGATGAGCACCAGGCCGAGGAAGAACGCGGGCGTCGAGTAGAACACGAACGCGAGCGCCGTGGCCGCGTAGTCGACCGCGCCGTTGCGTCGGACCGCCTGCCACATGCCGACCGGGATCGCGACGACGAGCCCGAGCACGGCGGACATCCCGGTGAGGACGAGCGTCTTCGGCAGGCGCTCGGCGATGAGCTGCGAGACGGGCTCGTTGAGCGTGTACGAGGTGCCGAGGTCGCCGGTCAGGAGCCGCCCGAGGAACCGGAGGTACTGCACGGGCAGCGGCTGGTCGAGGCCCTGGGACTGGTTGAACGCGGTGATCTGCGCGGGCGTCGCGGAGACACCGAGCACGCCGCGTGCGGGGCCGCCGGGCAGCGCGTGCAGGAGGCAGAACACGACGATCGTCACGATGAGGACCACCGCGAGTGCCTGGAGCACCCGTCTGGTGAGGTAGAGGGCAGTGTTCATGCTGCTTCCGTCGTCTGGTTGCGTGGGGTGGTGCGGACGGGAGGCGCGGTGCGCGTCGGACGCACACCGCGCCTCCCGTCACTGGTCACGTGGCTACTTGCTCCACTTCCACTGGGCGGGGTGGAAGTTCGCGAGCGAGTCCTGGTCGAACCCGGTCAGGCCCTTCTTGACGACCGAGATCTGGTAGTCGGGGCTCGGGAGCCAGATCACCGGCAGGTCCTTCGCGACCGCTGCGCTGTAGTCCTGCACGGCGGTGGCGTCGGGCGACGTGGTCGTCGCGTCGATGAGCTGGTCGACCTGCTCGTCGGAGTAGCTGCCGAAGTTCGCCGAGCCGCCGGTCTGGAAGAGCGCCTCGCCGGTCGGGTAGGCCGGGAAGTACCAGCTGCCGGCGGTGCCGAAGAACGACAGGTCCCACTTGCAGCTCGCCTCGTCCGAGGTGCACGTCGGGGTCTGCGAGAGGACGCTCGACACGGGCGCCGTCTTGATGGTGAACCCGATGCCGGTCTTCGCGAGCGAGGACTGGATGGCGCTCATCATGTTGTCCGTGACCGTCGAGCCGGACTGCGAGAGCACCTGCATGGTGAACTTCGTGCCCTGCGCCACGCCCTCGCCGCACTGGCTGTCGGACGTGCCCGGGTCGGTGCAGACCATGGTGCCGCCCTTCTCGGTCCAGCCGTGGCTGGTGAGGAGGTCCTTGGCCTTCGAGGTGCTGAACGGGTAGGGGTTCGACTTCTGCACGTCGGAGACGTAGTCGGACTCCTGTGCCTGCGGGACCGGGCCGTAGGTCGGCGTCGCAGTGCCGTTGAAGACGACCTTCGACAGCGACTCCTGGTCGATCGACATCTGCACCGCCTGGCGGGCGTACAGCTGCTTGAAGACCGCGCCCATGGTCGGGTTGTTGAAGTTGTACGGCATGTACGTGATCGCCCAGCCGGTCCACGGCTGCACCTCGTAGCCCTTCGAGGTGAAGGACGACTTCTGGTCCATGTCGGTGGCGTTGATGTAGCCGTAGTCGACCTCGCCGGAGCGGACCGCGTTCACCTCGGCGTCGGACGTGGTGAACGGCAGCAGGTTGACCGTCGTGATGGACGGCTTCTCACCGCCGTCGTACTTCTTGTTGGCCGTGAGCGTGACCTTGCCGGCGGTGCTGAACGACGAGACGCCGTACGGACCGGAGATCGTCTTCCACAGGTCGTCCGAGGCGTAGTCGGAGATCTTCCCGGCGGCGGTGTTGAGGTACTTCCACACCTGCTTGGCACCCGCGGCGGTCCGGTCGGCGTCGGACACCTTCGCATCGGCGCTCGTCTTGTCCCAGGTGTGCTGGGGCAGCGGGATGATGTGGCTCAGCTGGTTGGCGAGCATCCAGTCGGGGTTGTACGCCTTGTCGAACGTGATGGTGAAGTGCGTGTCGTCGACGGCCTTGAAGGCGGTCCAGTCGTCCGGCGCCTTGCCCTCGGAGTACGAGCCCCACTGGTCCTTGTTCGCCTTGATGAGGTTGAACCAGAACTCGACGTCCCGGCTCGTGATCGGCTTGCCGTCGGACCAGTGCCGGTCGCCCAGCGTGATCGTGGCGCTCTTGGCGTCGGAGGCGAAGGAGACGTCGGTGGCGACCGACCCGGCCTTGTTCCACGCGATCTTGCCGGTCGACCCGTCGTAGGCGACGAGCGGCTCGTACAGCGCCTGGGCGATCGAGCCGTTGTTCGTGTTGAGGTGGGCCGCGGTGCCGATCGGGAGGATCCAGTTCGGCGTGAAGTTGGCGGGCAGCGCGTAGTTGATCTCGTCGGTCTTCGACGAGGCGTTGCCGCCCGAGGAACAGCCGGCGAGCAGGGCGCTCGCGGCGACCACTGCTCCGGTGAGGAGCGCCCAGCGACGGGGCTTGGACATGCGGTGTCTCCTTGTGCGAGGGACTTCGGGGAGGTGGAGCACGCGTGCCGGTCGGCACAGGGCACAGTCAATGGCCAAACCGGTTGGAAAAACAAACATCTCGATGTAAAAACTGCGTTACTGCGGAACCGACGAAAGGGTCTCCGGACCGTTCCGCCCCGTAGGCTCGCGGCAGATCGGGCCTCCCGGTCCCCTTCCGCCCGGATTGGAGAAAGTCGTGCCGGACCTCAGCGCCCGCGTCCTCGAGCTCGTCGCCTCGGGACAGGCATCCAGCCGGACCGCGATCGCGAACGTCCTCGGCGCGGCTCCCTCGACCGTGTCGCACGTGGTCGCGCAGCTGCTCGAGCACGGCATCCTCGCCGAGGAGGGCACCGACGTCTCGACAGGCGGTCGCCCCCGGAAGGTGCTCCGGATCGGCGGAGTCGACGAGTACGCCGTCGCCGCGGACGTCGGTGGCGGGCACGCGCGGATCGGCATCGTCCTGCCGGGAGGCGCGCTCGAGTCGGTCGCCAACGTCCCGTTCGCGCTCTCCGACGGCCCGACCGCCGGGCTGCAGCGCCTGGCCGACCTGCTCGAGCACCTCGTCGACGAACGGGGCCGCGCCGGGCTCCGCGGCGTCGGGCTGAGCCTGCCCGGCCCGGTCGACGTCGAGGCGGGCGTCGTCGACCTGCCGAGTCGCATGCCCGGCTGGAACGGGTTCCCCGTTGCGGCGTGGCTCGCCGACCGGTTCGGCCTGCCCGCGATCGTCGACAACGACGCGAACTGCATGGCTGCCGGCGAGCAGACCGTGCAGGACCCGGCGCGTCGGCAGACCATCACGATCAAGGCGGGTTCGGCGATCGGTGCCGGGATCGTCATCGACGGACGCCTCTACCGCGGCTCCACCGGCGCGGCCGGGGACATCACGCACGTGCGCATCGACGCGGCCGGGGACACCCCGTGCTCGTGCGGCAACACCGGGTGCCTCGAGACCGTGGCGTCGGGCGCCGCCCTCGTCCGGATCCTCTCCGGTGCCGGCGTCGCGGTGTCGTCCACGGCCGACGTCGTCCGCCTGGCGTCGGATGCCCACCCCGAGGCCACCCGGGCCGTGCGACTGGCCGGGCGGTACCTCGGCGAGGTGCTCGCGGCGAACGTCAACTTCTTCAACCCGGACGCCGTGTACCTCGGCGGCATCCTCTCCACCCTCGACCCGTTCATCGCCGCGGTGCGCAGCCAGCTGTACGAGAGCTGCCACCCGCTCATGACGCAGCACCTCGCGATCGAGCCCGTGTCGCTCGGCGCCGACGCGGGGCTCGTGGGCGCCGGGCAGTTCGCGCTGCAGCGGGGCCTCGCCGCGTCGCTCGAGGAACGATCCGCCCCCATCCCCCAGTCGACCACCAGGAACAGGAGCGTCCGTGTCTGACCACGCGTCCGCAGCACCCACCCGTCGTCCCGTCATCGCCATCGCCGGGCTCGCGATCGAGACGTCGACGTTCACGCCGACGAGGACCCTCGCACCGGCGTTCCACCCGGATCGCGGCGACGAGGTCGTGGCCAGGTACCCGTTCCTCGCGCCGCTGTCGGAGCGGGCGGAGTTCCGCGGGGCGCTCATCGGGCACGCACTGCCCGGCGGGGTCGTCGAGCGCGCCTCGTACGAGGAACTCGCGGACGAGATCGTCGCACGGCTGGGCGCGATCGTGGACGCCGGACCCGTCGACGGGCTCTGGTACGACATCCACGGTGCGATGGTCGTCGAGGGCCTGGACGACGCCGAGTCCGACCTGCTCGGACGCATCCGCGCCGTGGTCGGGCCGGACGTGATCGTCTCCGCGTCGATGGACCTGCACGGCAACGTCACGGCCGAGCTCGCCCACCAGGTCGACCTCGTCACCTGCTACCGGATGGCCCCGCACGAGGACGCGCTCGAGACGAAGGAGCGCGCCGTCCGGCACCTCGTCGACGTGCTCACCACCCGACCGGCGGGGCAGCAGCGTCCGGTCAAGGCGTGGGTCCCGATCCCCGTGCTCCTGCCCGGCGAGCAGACGTCCACGCGCATCGAGCCCGCCGCGTCGCTGTACGCGCAGGTGCCCGAGGTCGAGCGGACCGAGGGCGTCCTCGACGCCGCGATCTGGGTCGGGTACGCCTGGGCGGACCAGCCGCGCGACCGCGCCGTCACGGTGGTCACCGGGTGGGACGAAGCCGCCGTCGCGGCTGGGGCGGAACGGCTGGCACGGGCGTTCTGGGACGTGCGCGAGGACTTCGTGTTCGTCGCACCGACCGGCTCGTTCGACGAGTGCCTCGCCGCAGCCCTCGCCCCCGGAGCCGCGCGGCCGTACTTCATCTCGGACTCGGGCGACAACCCGACCGCGGGCGGCTCGGGCGACATGACCTGGGGGCTCACGCAGGTGCTCGCACGGCCGGAGTTCCGCGACGGCTCGGGTCCGGTCGTGATCTACGCCAGCGTGCCCGGGCCGGACGCCGTCGCGACCGCCGTCGCCGCCGGTGTCGGCGCCACCGTCACGGTGACCGCGGGCGCCGAGGTGGACGACGTGCACGCGGGGCCGATCACGATGACCGGGCGCGTCCACGCCGTCAAGCACGGTGACCGGGACGCGGAGACCGAGGTCGTCCTGCAGGTCGGCAGCGTCTTCGCGATCCTCACGAAGCTGCGGAAGCCGTACCACCACGAGCACGACTTCACCGACCTCGACCTCGCCCCGCGGGAGGCCGACATCGTCATCGTGAAGATCGGCTACCTCGAACCGGAGCTGTTCGACATGTCCGCCGACTGGATGCTGGCGCTGACGCCGGGCGGGGTGGACCAGGACCTCGAACGGCTCGGGCACCACAGGATCGCGCGCCCGATGTTCCCCTACGATCGAGTGTTCCCCGAGGCGCCGGACCTGACCGCCAGGATCATCCCCGCCTCGGACCAGCCCCTCGGAGCCGTTCGATGACCGTTGCCGCACTCGAGATCGCCGTCACCTCCCCCGCGGGGGCGATCGTCGCGAGGGACGGCGGCGCCGACCGGGTGGAGCTCTGCGTCGGCCTCGAGCTCGGTGGCCTCACCCCGTCGCAGGCGCTCGTCGAGATGACGCACGAGACGGGCATCCCCGCACACGCGCTGGTGCGATGCCGGCCCGGCGGCTTCGTCCACGACCGCGACGAGGTCGAGCTGATGGAACGGGAGGTCCGCACGGTCCTCCGCTCCGGTGCCGCCGGCGTCGTGGTGGGTGCCCTCCGTCCGGACCACACCCTCGACGAGGACGTCCTCCGTCGGTTCGTGGACGCCGCCCGCTCGGTGAGCGCCGTCGCCGAGGTCACGCTGCACCGAGCGATCGACCACGCCGCCGACCCCGTCGCGGCCGCGGCCTCGCTCGCTGCGCTCGGGTTCACCCGCGTCCTGACCTCGGGCGGGGCCCCCACCGCGGTGGCGGGTGCCGACACGATCGCCCGCATGGCCGCCGCTGCGGGTCCCGTGCAGGTCATGGCGGGCGCGGGCGTCACCCCCGCCGACGTCCGGACGCTCATCGCCACCGGAGCGACCGCCGTGCACCTCTCCGCGAAGCGTCCCGCGGCGGACAGCGCACACGCCGGTGTGCCGATGGGCGGCTCGGACGACGGTTCGGCACACTTCGTGACCGACGCCGAGGTCGTCGCCGCCGCACGACGCGCCCTCGACGACTGACCGCGGTCCCGCCGTCGTCACGCGGGAATGGACGGCGCTGACACGTGCTTGACGACCGCATGACATCGTCAGACCAGCGCCGCGGGTGGCTCAGCGTCGCGTCCGTCGCGCTCGGGTCCTTCGTCCTCGTCCTGTCCGAGTTCCTCCCCATCGGCCTCCTGCCGGCGATCGCCTCCGACCTCCGCGTCGGCATCGGGACAGCGGGGCTCATGGTCGTCGCCACCGGGCTCGTCGGCGCCGTCGCCGCACCCGTCGTGACCGTGTGGACCTCCCGTCTGGACCGCCGCGTCGTGCTCGTGTCGCTGACGATCCTGCTCGTGGTCGCCGACGGACTCGCCGCGGTCGCACCGTCGTTCTGGGTCCTCCTGGCCGCCCGGATGCTGCTCGGCGTCGGGATCGGCGGCTTCTGGGCCATCGGCGCGGGGATCGCCGGCCGACTCGTCCGTCCCGACGCGGTCATCCGCGCGACCTCGCTCATCACCGCCGGCGTCTCCGTGGCGACCGTGGTGAGCCTGCCGCTCGGCGCACTGGTGTCGTCCCTCGCCTCGTGGCGCCTCGCGTTCGTGATCGGCGGGGTCCTCGGGCTCGTCGCACTGGGCCTGCAGCTGGCGATGCTGCCCCGGATCCCCGCGCAGCAGCGCGTCCGGTTCGGCACCCTCGGATCGCTGCTCCGGGTACCGCGGGCACGCGTCGGCCTCATCGCGGCGGCGTTCCTGTTCGCCGCGCAGTTCGCCGCGTACACCTACATCGCGCCGTACCTGCAGCAGCTCGTCGGCGTCGGTCCGGACACCATCACGATCGCGCTCCTCGTGTTCGGGATCGCCGGCATCGTCGGGAACTTCGCGGCGGGCTTCACCCTCGGGCGGAGCGTCCTCGGCACGATCGGCTCCGCGAAGTTCGTGCTCGCCGGCGCGGTGGTCCTCCTCCCGCTGCTGGCGCACTCCGTGGTCGGGGTGTTCATCCTGCTCGTCGTGTGGGGACTGGTGTGGGGCGCGCTGCCGCTCGGCATGCAGACGTGGATGTCGACGGCCTCGCCGGGCGGATCGGAGACCGGCCTGGCACTCTTCGTCACCACGATCCAGCTCGCGATCGCCGCGGGGTCGGTCCTCGGCGGCGCGGCGGTGTCCTCGTTGGGCCTCGCCGCGGACTTCTGGCTGGCCGGGGCGGTCGCCGTCGTCGGGGCCGTCGTGCTCGTCGCGCTGGGTCTGCGCCGGTCGAACGCGGCACCCGTCGCCGACGCGCCGGTGACCGAGCAGACGCCCACCGGCTCCGCGGCCGTCGTGTGCCCCTGACGGTCGCTCGTCAGCGACCGGCCGCGGCGTGGTTCGCGACCTGCGTGGCGGACAGCACCGTGCTGTAGACCGCGGCGTACCGCATGGAGCCGGTGAACGCGAAGTTCGAGGGCTGCCCGGGCCACCCCGAGATGGTGTCGTACCCGATCCGGAAGTACCCGGTGAAGTTCTCGGCCGCCGTGTACGAGGCGTTGGACGCGACGAGGGACCCGTCGACGTACAGCCGCATCCCGGTGCTCGCCGACAACGTCGCCACCACGTGGTGCCACGCACCGTCCGTGTAGGTGTTCGGCGAGGTCACGACCTGCGTCGTGCCGTTGTAGGCGCCGAAGACGAGCTGCCCGGACGTGTTGAGGTAGATCTGCCGGTCGTGCTGACCCGAGGTCGCGACCTGGTTGCTGCCGAACCCGATGAGCATGCCGCCCGCGACGGTGGTCTTGAACCAGACCTCCTCGCTGAAGGTGCTGGGGTTCGTGTAGGACCGGGGCGTGGACACGAAGCTCGTCGACCCGTTCAGGACGTAGGAGCTCCCGGCGTCCCTCGGGCAGGCGTTCGGGCTCGGGGTCGCCGCCGTCATCGATCCCTGGTAGGTGCCGTTCAGCCCCTTGCCGGACCAGTCGGTCGCGGTCGTGGACCCCGACGCCTCACCGAGGCGGTAGGCGAACAGGGCGTTCGCCGTGTCGGCGCCGACCGCGCCGGAGCAGGTGAAGTACGGGGCGGTCGCGGCGCTGTTGCTGCTGTTCGTGACCGCGGCACTGTACGCCGAGAGCGTCGGTGCGAAGGCGTTCCAGAGACCGACGACGGCGACGGCGAGGACGAGGACGAGGGCGACGACCCGGCCGTCACGGAGGCGACGAAGACTCACGAGGCACGCACCGTCTCGACGCGACCGACCGCGAGGCAGAGCACGAGCGGGATCAGGCACGCGGCGATCAGCAGCGCCCAGCCCGCCGGCCCGAGGTCGATGTTGGACGTCAACTGGTAGTGGCCGTTCCGGGTGAGCTCGTGGATGACCACGTGCCCGACCTGGCCGTCGACCAGGTGCACGGGCGTGGCTCCGTGGGCCTCGACCCGGACCGGGAACATCCCGGACGAGACGACGGTGGCCTCGACGCCGGTGGGCGTGGACGTGTTCGTCATGGTCGTGACGTTCACGAACGGCTTGAGGATGAACGCGGCGTACGCGGTGGTCAGCGCACCGCCGGCGATCCGCAGGCAACTGCGGGTCACCCTGTCCGTGAAGACGCTCGTGAGCGTCCAGATGACGAGCGTCCCGATGAGCAGGACCGGGGCGGCGCGGAACAGCCACCCGAGGTGCGGGACGACCAGGACGGGCGTACCGATGACGTCGGCCTGCGTGAGCGTCCACGGGTCGGTCGCTCCGTTGATGTCGCCCCGGGTGTGCAGCCCGCCGTCGGCGTCGACGGCGATGATGCGGTGCGTGTAGACGACCCCCGGGTTCGCCGGCGTGGCGAAGGAGACGACCTCGCCGACGTGGAGGTCCGAGACGTCGGCCGGCAGGTCGAGGACGAGCGTGCCGACCGGGGCGGCTTCGCCCATCGACGGGGTCTCGACGACGAACCAGCGGCCCCCGGCGGAGAGGAAGAACACGGCGCCGGCGAGGAGCACGGCGGCGATCGCGGCGACGGACCAGGCGAGGACGGTCTCGGTGCGGGTCGCGGTGTGACCGCCGAGCAGCGGGCGGTCGAGGATGCCGCTCAGCGGGACGGCTGCGGTCTGGCTCATGTGCTGCTCCGGTCCTGTGCTGGGTGGCTGGTGGTGCGAGAGGGGTGGTGCGGGAGGGGTGGTGCGGGTGGTGGTGCGGCGACGCTCGGCCGCGGGGGATGGGGGGGTCGGCCGAGCGTCGCCGGTCTGGGGGCTAGGCGGTGAAGGTCCAGGTCATCGGCACCGAGGCGGCGAGGCCCTGGTAGGTGTTGCCGGCCGAGGAGTCGAGCGTCACGGCGAAGTTGAACGGGACGCTCGCACCGGCGGCGGGGGCGGCCGGCATGGTGAAGGCCGAGGCCGCCGCGCCCTTGAAGCTGGCGAGGGTGCCGCTGAAGACGGTCGTCGAACCCGAGGTGATGACGAGGTTCATCTTGGCGCAGAGGTCGGTGGCGGTGCCGTTCGCGGTGCCGTTCGCCGACTGCGTGCAGGTGGAGCCGGGCGTGAGCGTGAAGGTGCCGGCGTTCGCGGTGCCGGTGTTCTTGATCGAGATCGCGGTGTTGACGGTGTTGCCGGGCGTCATCGTGGTGCTGCCGCCGAACTTGTTGATCGTCGAGCAGGTCGCCGCGTTCGTCGACACCGAGCCGCCGTCGGTGCTGCTGCACGTGACGGTGCCGCCGGCGTTCTGCTCCTGCATGATCAGCGTGCCGCTGGCGGCGGTGTTGCTGCTGTTGGTGATGCTCGCGGCGAACCCGGAGAGGGTGCCGGTGAGCGAGAGGGAGAGCAGGACGGCCGCGAAGATGCCCGCGAGGAGCGCGACGGGGGCGAAGCGGATCCGCTTCAGTGCGGAGGTGCGGAGCTTGTCGGACACGGGATACCTCTTCGGGTGTGGTGGTCAGGGAGTGTGGAGCAAGTGGTTCGGGCTCATTTGCTTCAATGATCAAGATAGTCAGTCATTCATCAAGTTGACCACTCGTATACTGTCCCCAAAGAGAGGGGCACCCGTGACCCGGCCCGGAATGTCCGACACCGCCGACCTGATGGCGGCCTTCGACGCCGTCGTGCGCGCGAACGCGAGCCTCGTGAGCCAGCTGAGCGCCCGAGCGGGTGTGCACGAGAACGCCCTGCGTGCCCTCGTGCTCATCAGCGACACCGGGTACTCGACTCCGACGGAGGTCGCGGGGTACCTCGGGCTCACCTCCGGCGCGGTGACGAACATGATCGACCGGATGACGGCGGCCGACCTCGTCGAGCGCGCGCCGAACCCGAACGACCGCCGCGGGTCCCTGCTCCGTCTGCGTCCGGAGGGCGAGACCGTGGTGGCGGACTACCGGCGGCGGTACGGCGACATGCTCCGGGCCGTCGACACCGCACACGGGGGCGATCTCCTCGCCGTCCTCAGCGACCTGGCGACGAGCCTGTACGAGCAGGCCGGCGAAGCGCTGCCCTGACCGACCTGACGGACACACCGGAGGGGTAGTGTCCGGCGCATGCCCGCTCTCATCGACACGTTCACCCTGTCCAACGGCCTGCACATCCCGAAGATCGGCTTCGGCACCTGGCAGATCCCGTCCGGCGGCGACGCCTACGACGCCACGAAGACCGCGCTCGACCTCGGCTACCGGCACATCGACACCGCGCTCGCGTACGGGAACGAGGCGAGCGTCGGCAAGGCCGTCCGGGACAGCGGTGTCCCCCGTGACGAGGTGTTCGTCACCACGAAGCTCCCCGCCGAGATCAAGACCGCCCAGGGCGCCCGCGACGCCTTCGCCGAGTCCAGCCGCAACCTCGACCTCGGGCACGTCGACCTCTACCTGATCCACGCGCCGTGGCCCTGGAGCGACATGGGCTCCGACCACCGTGACGGCAACGTCGAGGTGTGGAAGGTGTTCGAGGAGCTCTACGACGCCGGGCACACGCGCTCGATCGGCGTCTCGAACTTCGACGTCGCCGACCTCGAGCACCTGCTCGGCAACACCGACGTCGTCCCCCACGCCAACCAGATCCGTTGGTTCATCGGCAACACGCAGGACGCGACCACCGCCTTCGACCGCGAGCACGACATCCTCACCGAGGGGTACTCGCCGCTCGCCACCGGTGGCCTGCTCGAGAACGCCGAGATCCGCGACATCGCGGCGAAGTACGGCAAGTCCGTCGCACAGGTCGCGATCCGCTACCTCCTCGAGAAGGACGTGCTGCCGCTGCCCAAGTCGACGACGCCGTCGCGCATCGCCGAGAACGCCGACGTGGACTTCGTCCTCTCCCCCGAGGACGTCGCCGCGCTGGACGCCCTGCAGGACACCGCGAACTGACGCCGCGACGACCGGCGGCGGGAACAGATCGGGCCCGTCGCCGGTTGTCGTCCACGGTGCCGCAGCCAGCGGTACACCGATCAAGGAGGCCGACATGACCACCACCGAGACCGCCATCCTCGCCGGCGGCTGCTTCTGGGGAGCGCAGCAGCTCCTCCGGCGTCGCCCGGGCGTCATCAGCACCCGCGTCGGGTACTCCGGCGGCGACACCCCGAACGCCACCTACCGCAACCACGGCGACCACGCCGAGTCGGTCGAGATCGTGTTCGACCCGTCGCAGATCTCCTACCGCGACCTGCTGGAGTTCTTCTTCCAGATCCACGACCCGTCCACGAAGGACCGTCAGGGCAACGACGTCGGCCGGTCCTACCGCTCGGCGGTCTTCTTCACCACGCCGGAGCAGGAGCGCATCGCCCGCGACACCATCGCCGACGTCGACGCCTCCGGGATCTGGCCTGGCAAGGTCGTCACCGAGGTCGAGCCCGCGGGCGACTTCTGGGAGGCCGAGGAGGAGCACCAGGACTACCTCGAGAAGCACCCGCACGGGTACACGTGCCACTTCGTTCGCCCCGGCTGGAAGCTCCCGCACCGCGACGAGGCGGTCAGCGCGAGCTGATCACCCGCGGCGGATCAGCGCGATCCGCCGAGCAGTTCCAACCAGTCCCCGGGCAGGCGATCAGCCGGCCCGGGGACCGTCTGCGTCACGGGGTGACTGGTCGGCGGCGCGAGTTCCACACCCTCGAAGGTGCTCGCGTCGCGGTAGTCGTACGACCACGTCTCGCCGGGCTCGTAGCTCTGGATGACGGCGTGCCCGGTCTGCTCCCAGTGCCGGGTCGCGTGCGTGTTGAGGGAGTCGTCGCAGCAGCCGACGTGGCCGCACGCAGCGCACCGGCGCAGGTGCACCCACCAGGAGCCGGTCGCGTCGCACTCGACGCAGCCGTCCCCACTCGGTGCGACGTCGGGGTCGATCATCTCGGCGTGGTCCGTCATGGTGCCATCATGGCCCGTCCCGGACGGATCCGACGCGGCCCGGTGGCGGACGGGAGGCGCGGTGCGGGCCCGCGCCGCGCCTCCCGTCCGTCCCGCCGGGTCTCAGGACCAGACGCGACCGGCGATCTCGACCACGCTGCGGACCTTCGCCCACTGTTCGTCCTCGGTGAGGACGTTGCCCTCCTCGGTCGAGGCGAACCCGCACTGCGGGCTCAGCGCGAGCTGCGCGAGGGGCACGTACGCCGCGGCGTCACGGATGCGCTGCTCGATCACGGCGGGGTCCTCGAGCTCCCCCGTCTTCGAGGTGACGAGGCCGAGCACGACGACCTGGTCGCCCTCGGGGAGGAACCGGAGCGGCTCGAAACCCCCGGCGCGGTCGCTGTCGTACTCCAGGAAGAACCCGTCGTAGCCGGTGTGCGCCAGCAGCTGCTCCGCGACCGGTTCGTAGCCGCCGGACGCGATCCACGTCGAGCGGAAGTTGCCACGGCACACGTGGGTGGTCACGACGAGGTCCTCCGGGCGGCCCTCCAGCACGCGCCGGATGACGGATGCGAACCGTTCCGCGATGCCGTCCGTGTCGATCCCACGGTCGCGCGCCTTGGCCATCTCGACGTCCGAGCAGGCGTACGCCCACGCGGTGTCGTCGAGCTGCAGGTACCGGACGCCCGCGGCGTACAACGCGGCGATCGCGTCGCGGTAGGCCTGCACGAGGTCGTCCGTGATGGCCGCACGGTCGGCGTAGTGGTCCGTGCGGATCTGGTCGGCGTCGAGGCGGAAGTCGAACACGGTCGGCGACGGGATCGTGAACTTCGCGGTGAGCCCGCGCTGGGTGGCCTCGTCCACGACGAACGCGGCGTCCCGCACGAACGGGTGGTCCGACGGGAACGACACCGGGCCCGTCACCCGCATGCCCTTGGGCGTGGTGGTGACCCCCTGGAACGCGATGCCGTGGTCGAGCTCGACGACCTCGACGCCGTCGAGTCCGCCCCAGAAGTCGAGGTGCCACCACGCACGGCGGGCCTCGCCGTCGGTGGCGAGCCGGAGGCCGGCGTCCCGCTGCGCGTCCACGAGACCGCGGATCGCGTCGTCCTCGACCGCGCGGAGTGCGGCGGCGTCGAGGTCGCCCGCGGCCGCGGCGGCGCGGGCCGCCTTCACGGTGTCGGGACGGAGGAAGCTGCCGACGACGTCGGCTCGGAACGGCGGGCGCGGGGACATGCACCGATGGTACCGGCCCGGAATCAGTCGTCACCGGCCGCGACGGCGCCGCCTCGCGGGCGGAGGGCGCCGGTACGGTGAGCGGATGGGCAAGGTCACGCTGCAGGACGTCGCGGTGCACGCCGGCGTCTCGATGAAGACCGTGTCCAACGTCGTGCGCGGCTACCGGCACGTCAGCGCGCCGATGCGGGACCGGGTGCAGGCCGCGATCGACGAACTGGGCTACCGGCCCAACGTGTCCGGTCGGACGCTCGCGACCGGCCGCTCGAACATGCTCGCGTTCGCGTTCCCCGATCTGCGGCGCCCCTACTTCGCCGAACTGGCGCACGTGTTCTCACGGGTGTGCGCCGAACGGGGGTACCAGCTCCTGTTGGAGGAGACCGGCGACTCCGCGGAGGGCGAGCGCTCCGCGGTGCGAGGACGCGAGGCGGGCGTCGTCGACGGCGTGGTGATCCACCCGCAGATCCTCTCGCCCGAGGCCATCGACGCCATCCGGGGTGACACGGCGGTGGTGTTCCTCGGTGAGGACGTCCGACCGGAGTCGTCCGACCAGGTCGCCATCGACAACGCCGGCGCCGCGGCCGAGGCCGTCGCGCACCTCGCTGCCCTGGGCTGCCGGCGCATCGGGTTCTTCGGGCACGAGACGGGCCCCGAGTCGCGGACCTCGAGCTTCCGACTCGACGGCTACCGCGCGGGGCTCGCCGCGGCCGGGCTCACCACGGAGTTCCTCGTCCCCCGTGAGGTCGGGGACGCCGTCGGCGCGGAGGCCGCGTTCGGCCGCGCGCTCGACGAGGGGCTCGACGTCGACGGGCTGCTGTGCCGGGACGACCTCGCCGCCGTCGGCGTGCTCCGGGCGATGCGCCTGCGCGGGCTCGAGGCCCCGCGGGACATCGCGGTCGTCGGGTGGGACGCCATCGACCTCGGCTCGAGCCTCGCCCCGAGCCTCACGAGCGTCGCCCCGGACACCGTCGCACTCGCCGAGACGGCGCTCGACCTGCTGGCGGAGCGGATGGACGGGGTCGCCCGGCCGGGCCGCTACGTGACCGTGGGGCACCGCCTGCGTGTCGGCGAGAGCGCGCCGTACCCGGACGGGTCGGTGGGCTGAGGGCTCCGTCTCACCGCTCGCCGGGGTGCACGCTGCCGAGGAGTTCGACGATCACGTCCCGGAGCGACGCCGTCAGGCCCACGGTCCCGAGTTCGACGATCCGGTCGGCGCGCGCCGAGTCCTTCGACACGACCTCCCAGGCCTCGAGCTTCTCGGGGTTGCCGGACTGCGCACGTTCGAGGACGCCGCGGATCGCTTCCCGGGCGTCGACACCGACGACCGGGGCGCCGGCGAGCGCCAGCACGGCCCCCGTCGCCGCATCGGCCGCGAGGTCGACCGAGAACCGGTCGGACGCACGCGCGTCGACCCGCTGCCCCTCGGCGGGCGCGGCGAGGAACGTGATCCGCCAGCGGCGGTGCGACGGGATCGCGTCGAGCGCTCCCACGGCACCGTGCACGCGGAACTCGGAACGGTCGTGATCCCACTCCAGCCGGGTCTCGACGGTGCGCCCCTCGGCTCCTTCCCGGTCCTCGACGAGGGTGAACGAGCCGGAGGTGTCCGGCGCGACGAGCACCTCGAACGCCGTGGGGTTGGCCGTGGCGTCGAGTTCGTCGGGTGCGGCGAGGGGCAGGACCCCGCCGCCACGGAGCAGGACCGGCACGGAGTCCAGGGTGCGGTGCAGGTCGACGAACCGGTCGCCGGCGTACACGGTGCCGGTGAAGACGTCCGTCCAGGTCCCCGGCGGCAGCCAGGCGCGAGCCACACCGTGCAGGGAGACGGGGTCGCGGGGCGCGACGATCGGTGCGACGAGCAACTCGGTGCCGAACAGGTACGTGTTCGGCACCCGGTACGCCTCGTCCCGGCGGGGCTCGAGGTGGTGGAGCGGCCGGACGAGCGCGCTCCCCCGGGCGACCCGGTGGTTCTCGGTGTGCAGGTAGGGGGCCATCCGGTGGCGGAAGCGCAGCGCTTCCCCCATCGCCGCCCGGGCCTCCGCGGGGAAGACCCACGGCTCCTTCCGGATGAACGGGTTGTTCGCCGAGTGCAGGCGCATGATCGGCGAGAAGACGCCGAACTGCACCCACCGCGTGGCGAGTTCGTCGTCGCGGACCCCGCGGGTGTGCCCGCCGATGTCGTGACTCCACCAGGGGTACCCGATGTTCGCGGCGGTCGCCGTGAACTCCGGTTGGAACGCCAGCGAGGCCCAGGAGACCACCGCGTCACCGGAGAACCCGACGCCGTACCGGTGGCTGCCCGGTCCGGCGTAGCGCGAGAACGTCATCCCGGCACCGCCGTCCCTGGCCGAGTCGAGCAGGTGGAAGTGGTTGAGCAGCCAGAGCGGGTCCACCCCGGGCAGGTTCGTCGTGCGGCCCTGCTGCCAGTCGATCCACCAGAAGTCGACGCCCTGCTCCTCGAGGGGGTGGTGCAGCAGCTCGAAGTACGCCTGCAGGAACCGCCGGTCGGTCAGGTCGAACGGGATCGGCTGCTCGCCCTCGGGGTCCACACCCATGAAGGCCGCGACCGCCGGGTAGGCGTCCTCGAACGCCCGGACGCCGTCGGCGGGGTGCAGGTTCAGCGTGGTGCGCATGCCCCGGCGGTGCAGCTCGGCGAGGAACCCGGCCGGATCCGGGAACAGCATCGGCTCCCACGAGTACCCCGTCCAGCCGTTGCCGAACCGCTCCGGGACGGAATCGACGCGGTGCCAGTCCATGTCGATGACGGCCACCGAGAACGGGAGCCGCTCTTCGGCGAACCGGTCCAGGAGCGCGAGGTAGGACGTGTCGCTGTAGGGGTGGTAGCGACTCCACCAGTTGCCGAGGGCCCAGCGCGGCACGAGCGACGGCGGGCCGGACACCGCGTGGTAGGAGCGGAGCGCGGCCTCGAAGTCGCGGCCGAACGCGAAGACGGTGACGTCGCGGCGCCCCGGCATGCGGGTGCCGATCCAGCCGTCGTCCTCGAACAGGAAGGACTCGCTGTCGTCGAGCACGGTGATGCCGTCGCGTGCGATGATCCCCGGCTCGAGCGGCATGCGGCCGTCGACGTCGTCGAGCGTCCGTGCGGTGCCGCCGAGGTCACGCGGTTCCTGCCCCCAGCGCCACCGGTTCGCGTCCGGCCCGATCGTCTCGACGACGAGGCCGCTCGGGGAGAACGGCCGGCCGTCGTACCGCAGGCGCGCTCGCGCGGTGGTGATGAGGATCCCGTCGCCCGTGCGCTCGACGCGGTACTCGGGCACCGGCAGGCGTCGGCGGATCGCGAAGGTCGAGGCGCGGTCCTCGAACCCGCCGTCGTCGCTCCACTCGACGCGGAACGTTCCCTCGTCGAGCACCGTCACCCGCCAGCGCTCCCCGACGACCACCGCGGCGGGGTCGGCGACCGGGTCGGACCCGGGGTACGGACGGACGGTGGGCAGCGTCGTGGGCGACGTCGTGGTCACGGGGGCTCCTAGCTCTTGACCGCGCCCTGCGTCACACCGCTGATGACCCAGCGCTGTGCGAACAGGTAGACGATGATCGTCGGCGCCATCGCCATCAGGTAGGACGCGAAGGCGACGTTGTAGTTCGTGCCGAACTTGCTCTGGAAGATGTTCTGGACGACCGGCAGGGTCTGCAGCGCCGGGTCTGCGGTGATGAGCGAGGGCATCATGAAGTCGTTCCAGGACGCCAGGAACGCGAAGATGCCGACCGTGGCGTTCATCGGACCGAGCAGCGGCAGGATGATGCGCCAGAAGATCTGCCACGTCGACGCGCCGTCGATCCGGGCGCTCTCCTCGAGCTCGACGGGGATCGAGCGGAGGTACGCCGAGTAGAGCAGCACGCTGAAGGACAGTTGGAACATGGCGTGCAGGAGCCCGACACCGACGGGGTTGTCCAACCCGACCTCGGCCGTGAGCTTGATCTGCGGCAGCGCGACGACGGGGAACGGCAGGAACATCGCGGCGAGCAGGTAGACGAACGACCAGCGGAAGAACCGCTTGTGCCAGTTCCGGACGATGGCGTACGACGCGAACGAGCTGAGCAGGAGCGTCGCGGCCACGGTCAGGGCGGCCACCCCGAGCGACACCGAGAAGGAGACGGGGAACCGGGTCAGCTGCCACGCCTCGGCGAACGAGCCGGGGTTGAACGGGAAGGGCAGGGAGAGCGCGTTGCCGTCCACCGACTGCTTGCTCGTCTTGAACGCCATCGCGACCGTGACGTAGAGGGGGACGAGCACGGTGAGCGACGCGAGCCCGAGGAGGACGGTGAGCGTCCGGTTCGTGCCGCCGAGCCGACGGCGGTGGCCCGAGCCGGAGCGGCGCGGGCCGCCGGTCGTCACCGCTCGGGTGTCGGTCGGGGGTCGGGTGTCGATGGCGGTCATGCGAGTCGCAGGTTCCTTCCGCGGGTCGCCGCGAGCTGCAGCACGGAGATGAGGACGGTGATGACGAAGAACACGGTCGCGTTCGCCATCTGGTAGGCGTAGTCGCCACCGGTGAAGCCGCCGAAGATGGTCATCGCGACGCTGCTCGTCGCGGTGCCCGGGCCACCGTTGGTGAGGCCCACGATGACGTCGTACGCACCGAGGTAGCCCTTCACGCCGAGCACGGTGTTGATGACGACGAAGCCGCCGAGCAGCGGGAGCGTGATCGCGCGGAGCTGCTTCCAGCCGGTCGCACCGTCGAGGGAACTCGCCTCGTACAGCTCCTCCGGGATGGACGTGAGCCCGGCCGTGTAGATGAGCAGCGCGCCCGGAACGGTCTGCCACGCGGACACGATCACGATCGCGAGCCAGGCGAGGTTCGGGTCGCCGAGGATGCTCTGCTCGAGCGGCCCGAACCCGACGCTGGTGGCCAGCGCGGGGACCGTGTTCGAGAACAGGAAGTTGAACACGTAGGCGACGATGATGCCGGAGATGACCATCGGGATCACGAACACCGACCGCAGCCCGGCGGCGAACCGGATCCGCTTGGACAGCGCGATCGCGAGCGCCAAGGCGATGACCTGCGTGACGATGACGGTGACGACCGCGAAGCCGAGTGTGAACCCGTACGACGACAGGATCGACGGGTCGGACACGAGCGCGCGGTAGTTCTCGATGCCGAGGAAGTGCCACGCACCGAACCCGAGGTAGTCCGTGAAGCTGTAGAAGATGCCGACGCAGGCGGGAGCCACCACGAAGGCGGTGAACAGCACGAGCGCCGGGACGAGGAACAGGTAGTACATGCCCTCCGTCCGGTGGAGGGAGCCCACCCGCCGGTGGACTCGGGTCGCCGCGGTCGCCGGTCCGGACGTCGCCGGGTCGGTGTCGCGGGACAGCGGGGTCTGCATGGTCATGATCGCTCCTGGATCGTCCTGGTCCGGCTCAGACCGTCGCGGACCGACCGGCGAGACGCCGCCAGTCCGCGTCGAGCCGCTGCAGCATCGAGGTGAAGTCCCCGCTCCGGATGGCGGACTGCAGGTAGTTGCCGAGCGGGATGGAGGTGGGGATGAACGTCCCGGCGCCCTGGTAGAACGCAGCGTCGTCCACGTACTGCTGCAGGCCGGCGAGCCGTTCGTCGCGCTGCGGCGGGGCGTCCTTCGTGGTCGAGTAGGCGAGGTTGTCGCGGTTGTACGCGTCGATGACCTCGGGCTGCATGAGGAACTCGACCAGTTCACGGGCCTCGTCGAGGTGTTCGGTCGTGGTCGGGATCCACAGGCCGAGGTCGATGTTGACCCGGGCCTTGCGGTCGCCGGGGTCGTTCGTGACCGGCAGCGCGAAGGTGCCGACCTCGAGCTTGTCGTCGATGAGGGCGATCTGCCCGAGTGCCCACGGCCCCTGCAGGTACATCGCTGCCTTGCCCTGCCCGAAGGCCAGGTTGCCGTCCGCGTACGCACGGGTGGCGTGGTCGGGGTTGAAGAACGACGAGATGGTCTTCGCGCGCTCCATCGGGACCGCGAAGTCCTTCTCGAACGAGACCTCGGCGTCCGGGCCGACGTCCGTGCCGAGCGCCTTCATCTTCCGGAAGAAGGTGCCCGTGTCGACCAGGCTGCCGACCGAGTAGTCGAACAGGCCCTGCCAGAGCGTCCAGGTGTCGCGGTCCGTGGCGTAGATCGGCGTGGTGCCGGCCTTCTGCAGCGTCCGGCAGACCTCGACGAAGTCGTCCCAGGTGGTGGGCACCGGCAGACCGTGGTCGGCGAAGATCCGCTTGTTGTAGATCACGCCTGCCGCGGCGAGCGAGTAGGGCAGGACGCTCGTCCGGCCCGGGTACGTGGCGTACTGGTTGGTCAGTCCGTCGATGCTCGGGCGGATCCGCTTCGCCGACGGCAGGTCTCCGAGGTCCCGGAGCACGCCGCGCGAGATGTACCGCGCGAGTTCCAGGTTGTCGTTGAAGCACCCGACGTCGGCCGGCTCGCCGCGGACGAACTGCGGTGCGATCGCGCCGGAGCTGTCGTGGACCACCGAGATGCCGGCGTGCTTCCGCTCGAACTTCCGGAGCAGGTCGTCGAAGTAGGCGATCACCTCCTGCTTCTGCTCGTAGAAGCGGATCGTCGTCGTGCCGCCGGCGCCGGCCGTGGACCGGGGTGCCGCGCACCCCGCGAGTGCCATGGTGCCGAGTGCGACGCCACCCGCCGCGCCGGCGAGGAACCCCCGTCGGCTCACGGCCGCGGTTCTTCCGGTCCTGCTTCCCACCATCGGGTCTCTCCCTCGTGCGCGTCGTCGCGCTGTTCCTGTTTACAGCGCTGTAAACAGGAAGTCAACGTTGTAATCCAACCGGCTCCCACCGACGGACGGGAGGCGCGGCACCATCCGGCACCGCGCCTCCCGTCCCGAACGGACCCGTCCCACCCCCCTAGGGTGCGATGAGCCCGCCGTCCAGACCGCGGACGCCGGCCGCCCACGCGTCGTGGCCGGACAACGCCGCCGGGTACGCCCGAGCAGCCCGCTCGTCGATGTCGATCCCGAAGCCGGGGGCCTCGTTCGGCGTCAACCAGCCCTGCTCGATGGTGAGCGTCCCGGGGAACACCTCGTGCACGGCGTCGGCGTACACGTGTCCCTCCTGGATCCCGAACGCGGGAGACGTCACGTCCAGGGCGACGTTGGCCGCGGCCGCGATCGGCGAGGTGTCCCCCGGGGCGTGCCACGCGGTGCGGACGCCGGAGAACTCGGCGAGGACCGCGATCTTCCTGGCCGCCGTCAGGCCGCCGATCGCGGAGATGTGCGACCGGATGAGGTCGACCCCGCGGCCGGTGACCAGGCGGGCGGCGTCCTGCAGCGACGTCGTGAGCTCCCCGACCGCGATCGGGACCGGGGAGGCGCCGCGGACCTCCGGCAGGTGGTCCCAGTCCTCGGGGGCGACGACGTCCTCGAGGAAGAACGGCCGGTACGGCTCGAGCGCCCGGGCGAGCACCACCGCCTGCTTCGGGCTCAGTCGGGAGTGCACGTCGTGCAGGAGCTCGGGTCCGTCGCCGAAGCGCTCCCGGGCAGCCCGGAAGAGCTCGACGGTGTTCCGGTGGTACTCCCCGTGCCGCCAGCCCAGGGGGTACGGGGCTCCGGGGTGCGGGTCGAGCGACCCGGGGGCCGCGCCGTACGTGCCGATCGCGTTCTGCCCCACCTGCAGTCGCACGTGCCGCCACCCGGCGTCGAGGTACGCGGCCGCCTCGTCGAGCGTCTCGTCCACGGTCCGGCCGCCGGCGTGGATGTACGTGTCCGCCGCGGCCCGCACCTTGCCGCCGAGCAGCTCGTGCACGGGGAGCCCGGCCCGCTTGCCGGCGATGTCCCAGAGCGCCATGTCGAGGCCCGAGACCGCGTTGTTCGTGACGGGCCCCTCGCGCCAGTACCCGGAGAACCGGGCGAGCCGGACGAGGTCCTCGATGTCGCCCGGGTACCGGCCGACGACCAGCCGGGCGAGGTGTTCCTCGACGAACGAGACGACGGCGTGCCACCGCTGCGTGTACGTGGCGCACCCGAGCCCGTACAGTCCGTCGACGTTCGTGTCGACCCGCACGACGACGAGCGCGATGCCCTCGGGCGCGGTGGTGATCGCCCGGACGCCGGTGATCCGGACGTCGTCCCGCGTGGACCACGGTTGCTCGAAGGTCTCGGGACGGGCGGTGGCGATGGTCATGGAGGACTCCCGGTGTTCGTCGCTGAACAAGCGCTTGCTCACTGCTTCGAGCATGCACGATCCGACGGGCGGGGTCAACCAGTACGATCAACCGAACCGGCGGAAGGACGTGGGGTGCCCAAGGCAGTGACCCTCAGTGACGTGGCGAGGGAAGCAGGTGTCGACCTGTCCACGGCGTCACGCGTGCTGCGCGGCACCGGTCGTGTCTCCGAGACGACGCGCCAGCGCATCCGCGACGCCGCGGAGCGCCTCGACTTCCGGCCGAACGCGCAGGCGCAGTTCCTCGCCACAGGCATCAGCAAGACCGTCGGGGTCCTGACGATCAACGGGTACGGCACCTTCACCCTGCCCGTGCTCGCCGGTCTCACGAGCACGCTCGGGCAACAGGACGTGGCGACCCTCCTCTACGACGTCCGCGAGGACCCGGAGATCCTGCACGAGAGCGTCAAGAAGTTCCGCGCCCGCCAGATCGACGGGCTGCTCGTCCTCGGCGACGGCCTGCAGGCACCACTGCACTCGGTCACCGCGAACCTGCAGGTGCCGGTCGTGTACGCGTTCGCCACCTCGGACTCCCCGGACGACTCGTGCTTCATGCCGGACGGCGAGATGGCCGGGCGCATCGCCGCCGCGCACCTGCTCGGACTCGGCCGTCGGCGCATCGCAACGGTGACCGCTGCCGACGACATCGCCGCCGCCGACCGGACCCGCGGGCTCGTCGAGACGATCCGCTCCGCCGGCGGCACACTCGCGCTCGACGGACCGCTCGAACGGGACTGGACCCGGCGCTGGGGTGCCGAGGCGGCCGAACGGATCGCGGAGCGGATCGACGAGGTCGACGCCGTGTTCTGCGGCAACGACCAGATCGCGCTGGGGATGCTCGGTGTGCTCCGCGCCCGCGGGATCCGGGTGCCCGAGGACGTCGCCCTGATCGGGTACGACAACTGGGAGGGCATGGTCGGGCAGGGCGACAACCTGCTCACGACGGTCGACCCGCGACTGAGCGAGGTCGGCGCGACCGCGGCCCGTGCGCTCGTCCGCGCGATCGACGGCGCCCCCGCGCCCGGCGCCCACCACGTGCCGTGCGGCCTCGTGACGGGCGAGTCGACGCTCGGTGTCGGCGCTGCGGGCCCGCGGGACGCCACGACCTACCGCTGATCACGACGGAGCGCGCGTCCGGTCGGACGGGAGGCGCGTGACGGCGCCGCCACGCGCCTCCCGTCCGACACGGCCCGGCCACCGAGCCGCGTCACCACTCCGCGAAGGACCCGTCCGGCGCGGACCAGACCGGCGAGCCGGGCGCGAGCACACCGGTGTCCACCGCGTCGCGCACCGCGTCCTCGTCGACCTCGATCCCGAGGCCGGGCCCGGTCAGCCGCTCGACGAACCCGTCCCGCACGGCGAGCACCTCCGGGTTGCGCACCAGCTCGATGCCGGTGCCGGTGCCGTACTCGGGTGTCACCACCATCTCCTGCGCGAGGACGTTCGGCAGGGCGAGGTCGAGCTGCAGGCACGCGGCCAGGGCGACCGGGCCGAGTGGGCAGTGCGGCGCGACGAGCACGTCGTAGGACTCGGCCATCGTCCCGATCCGGAAGCACTCCGTGATCCCCCCGGCGTGGGACAGGTCCGGCTGGGCGACCGCGATGCCCTGCTCGAGCACGGGTCGGAACTCCTCGCGCGAGTACAACCGCTCGCCCACCGCGATCGGGATGGTCGTCGACCGCACGACGTCGCCGATGCGCGCGGAGTGTTCCGGGCGCAGCGGCTCCTCGACGAACACCGGTGCGACGTCGTCGAGCCGAGCGAGCAACCGCCGCGAGTTCGCCATCGACGACCGGCCGTGCAGGTCGATCGCGACGTCGACCTCGGGCCCCACCGCGTCCCGCAGCTCCTCGAGCTCCCGCACGGCCTGCTCCAGCCCTGCCGGGCGGTCGATCGGGTCGAGCCGCCCCGGCGGGGCGCACTTCACCATCGTGAACCCGTCCGCCACGAGCCGCCGTGCCCGGTCCGGCGAACCGAACCGGTCCTCGGCGCTCGCGTGCGCGTACACGCGGACGCGGTCCCGGGTGGCGCCCCCGAGCAGTTCGTGCACCGGGACGCCGAGCCACCGGCCCTTGAGGTCCCAGAGCGCCTGGTCGACGCCGGCGACCGCTGACGCGAGGACCGCGCCGCCCCGGTAGAAGCCGCCCCGCGCCATGACCTGCCACAGGTGCGTGATCCGCAGCGGGTCCGTCCCGACCAGGTGCTCGGCGAGCCGGTCGACCGCCGCAGCCGTGGTGCGCGCCCAGTTCTCCAGCACGGGCTCCCCCCAGCCGGCCACGCCCTCGTCCGTGCCGATGCGGACCAGTGCCCGACGGTTCGACAGCACGAAGGTCTCGACGGTCGTGATCCTCATGCGACCTCGGCCCGGACCTCCGCGGAGGGCGGCACGTCCTGGCCGAGCGTGTGCTCCGGTCGGAAGCCGAGGAGCCGTTCGGCGCGCGCCGTGTCGACCGCCGCCGAGCGTCCCGGCAGCGGCGACCGGATCGGCACGCCCGGCGCCCAGCGGGCCAGCAGCTCCTCGGTCGGCCCGGGCAGGAGCGTGTCCGGCGCCGCGAGCCCCACCACGTGCGCACCCTCGACACGGGCGACGAGTGCCGCGTGCACGGCTCGGGCGGCGTCCCGCACGTCGAGGTACGCCCACCCCTCGCGCACGGTCGCGCCCGGGTCGAGGGCGGCCTGCCCGGCGGCGGCCATCAGGGTGTCGTGGTCCTTGACGAGTGGGAAGCGGAACGCGACGACGTCGATCCCCCACATCCGGTGCGCTGCCCGCGCGGACGTCTCGTCGACGGTCTTCGACAACGAGTACGCGTCACCGAGGTCGACGGGGAGGTCCTCGTCGATCGGGTAGTACGCGGGCATGACGCGGTGCGGGTTGAAGGGCACGCCCGAGGCGTTCACGCTGGACGCGACGACGGCCCGCCGGATGCCCCGCGCGCCGGCTTCCGAGAGCACCGCGAAGGTCGCCGAGACGTTGGTGCTGAACACCTCCCAGGGCGTCCCGAGCGTCGGGTGCGGGATCGCCGCGAGGTGCACGACCCCGTCGGCGTCCTCGAGCGCGGCGCCCACCACGGCCGGGTCCGTCGCGTCCCCGTGCACATGGCGGTCGGCCGCCTCGGGCAGGTCCCCGTCGCGGTCGAGCGCCGTCACCGCGATGCCGTGGGACACCAGGTGGGCGGTGGTGACCGCGCCGATGCCGCCGGAGGCACCGGTCACCAGGACACGTCGGGGAACGGTCGTGGCCCTCATCCCTTCACCCCGCCGGACATCCCGACCCCGCGCAGGAACTGGCGTTGGAACGCCAGGAACAGGACCACCGGCACGATGAGCGCGAGGAACAGCGCCGCCATCTGGATGCTCAGCTGCGACTGCTTCGTCACGGCCGGCAACGCCACCGAGATCGGCTGGAGCTCGGGGTCCTGCAGCACGAGCAGCGGCCACAGGAAGTCCTTCCACGAGGACATCACCGTGAGCAGGGCGACGACGCCGATGATCGGCCGGGACAACGGCAGCACCACGGACCACAGCACCCGGTACGGCCCGGCGCCGTCGATGCGCGCCGCCTCGAACAGGTCGCGCGGGACCCCGTCGAAGAACCGCTTCACCACGAGGATGTTGAACGCGTTCGCCGCCCCGGGCAGCCACACCGCGAGGTAGTTGTCCATGAGGCTGCCGCCCGTGACCGGCAGGTGCACGATCGTCAGGTACAGCGGGACGAGCACGACGATGCCGGGCACGAACAGGGTCGCGAGGATACCACCGGAGACGATCGGCCCCCACTTCGGACGCAGCACGCTGAGCACGTACGCGATGCTGACCGTCACGACGAGCGAGATCACGAGCTGGCCGCCGGCGACGACCGCGGTCGTGGCGAGGTAGTGGCCGATGCGGGCGTTCGTCCAGGCCTGCCAGAGGTTGCCCCACTGCACGCCGGACGGGAAGAGCGCGAACGGCTGCCGGAGGATGTCCTGCGACGTCGAGAACGCCGACTTGAGGAGCCACAGCAGCGGACCGAGCCCCGACACGACCAGCCCCACGAGGATGAGCGCCTGCACGCCGAACAGGGTCCGCCGGACGCCCGGACGCTTGCGGTCCGCGTCCGAGATGACGCTGCGCTCCGGTTGCTCGACCTCGCGGAGGCCACGGCTCCACGGCAGACGCCGAGGCCCTCGGACGCCGCCGGTCTCGGCACCCGCTGGGCCGGGCAGCCCGTCCGGGGGCGCCGTCGCGAGCGGCGGTTCGGTGGCGGCGCCGGAGGGCACCACCGGGGTCGTCGTGGCCATCAGTCGGTCCCCCACTTCCGGGTCAGCCATTGGTACGCGAAGGAGAACAGTGCGAGGACGACCGCCAGCAGCACGCTGAGCGCGGTCGCCGCACCGTAGTCGCTGTTCACGAAGGCGTAGTCGTAGATCATCAGCAGGACGGTCAACGTCGAGTTCTGCGGTCCGCCGCCGGTGAAGATGTACGGCTCGGTGAAGATCTGCATCGTGCCGATGATCTGCAGCAGCAGCATGATGAGGATCACGCCGCGCATCTGCGGCAGGGTGATGTGCCAGATCCGCGACCAGATCCCCGAGCCGTCGAGCTCGGCGGCCTCGTACAGCTCGGTCCGGACCCCGGCGAGCGCGGCGAGGTAGATGATCACCGCCGTCCCCGCGGAGGCCCACGTCGACTCGAGGACGATCGACGGGATCGCACTGTGCACCGAGTTGAGCCAGGGCCAGGGTCCGACGCCGAACCAGCCGAGCACCGTGTTGAACGTGCCGGAGCTGCCCGGGTCGTAGAACGTCTTCCAGAGCAGGATCGACACGACCGGGGGCACGACGACCGGCAGGTACGCCAGCGCGCTGAACACCCAGCTGCGCTTCCGGACCTCGGCGATGAACACCGCCAGCAGGATCGGCAGCGGGAAGCCGAACAGGAACGCCAGGAACGCGTACCAGAGCGTGTTCACGATCGCCTGCGGGAGCAGTGGGTCGGCGAGGACGTAGGTGAAGTTGCTGAGGCCGACCCACAGCGAGGGCCCGACCAGGTTCGTCTTCTCGAAGCTCATGAGGACCGCCCGGACGATGGGGCCCCACGCGAAGTACAGGAAGACGAGGAACGCGGGCAGCGCGAGGACGACCGCCGCGGGACCACCGCGGGACCGCCAGCGGGCGAACGAGGCGCGTCGGCGGACCGGCGGCGTGGCACGGCGCGCGGTGGCGGGTGCCGGGGATGACGTCGTCGTCATGAGGACCTCCATCGGACCGGTGTGGGCGGGGTGACCGACGGCCGCCCCGGTGTGGGCGGGGCGACCGACGGCCGCTCCGCCCACGTGGGTCACTCGATCAGCGCGTCAGCTTGGCGTCGACGGCCGTCTTGGCCTTCGAGAGCTCCGCGGCGGGGTCGAAGGACTTCTCGGTGAGTGCCGCCTGCATCACGGTGTCCAGTGCGGCGTACACCTCCTGCGCGTCGTTCGACGGTTCGGGGATGATCGGGATCGTCGACTGCGTCTTCACGTACGACGCGAAGTTCGCCTGCGGCACGTTGACCTGGTCCTTGATCCAGGTGTTGTACTGGTCGTACGTCGAGGAGTTCACCACGCTGAGCGCGGGGACGCCGACGGGGTTGCCGGACGCGGCGGTGGCCTTGGCGACCGCGACCGCCGCCGACTCGCTCTGGTACTGGCGCAGGTAGTGGAACGCGATCCACTTCACCGCCGCGGACTTCTGCGCGTCGCTCACCTTCGGGCTGACGATCTGGATCGAACCACCGGTCAGGGTCCCCTGGTCGTCGGACGATCCCGGGCCCATCGGCATGCCGCCGACGCCGAACGACTTCGGGTCCATGCCGTCGTTCTGGACCGCCGTGTTGTACGCGTCCGGCGCCGCCGGCATCATGGCGACCTTCCCCGCGGCGAAGTCCTTGTACAGGGTGTCCTGCGTGTACAGCGAGTTCGGGGCGACCGAGCCGTCCTGGAACTTCATCTCGTTGACGGTCTTGAGCGCCTCCTCGGAGTGCGCGTTGTCGAACGACGCCTTCTTGCCGTTCTCGCTCTCCACGCGTCCGCCGTAGCTGTAGGTCATCGCCGTGAACATCCAGCCGCCCTGGTTCTGCGAGGCGAACTGCGCGTAGCCCGGCACACCCGTGGCGTCCTTGATCTTCTTCGCGTCGGCGCGGACCTCGTCCCACGTCGTCGGCGGCGCGTCCGGGTCGAGGCCCGCCTTCGTGAACAGGTCACGGTTGTAGACGAGCCCGATCGAGTACGCCGTCGTCGGGACCGCGTACACGTGGCCGCTGTCGTCGGTGACGAGCTTCTTCGTCGACTCGCCCATGATCTTGTCCACGCCGGTCGACCGGAGCGTGTCGGTGAGGTCCGCGACCTGCTTGTTCGCGATGAGGGACTTCGCCTCGGTGAACGCGACGGACAACACGTCGGGCAGGCTCCCGCCGGCGAGTTGCGCGTCGAACGTCGTCGGGTCCCAGGTGACGGTCTTCGGCTGCAGTGTGATCTTCGGGTTGGCCTTCTCGAACGCCGCGATGTCGGCGTTGTACTGCGCGAGCGCGGCCTTCTGGTCCTTGGTGGGGCGGTCGCCGACGGTGATGGTGACCTTCTGGTCCGTCGCGGCCTGGCCGCCGGACGAGCACGCCGCGAGGCCGGCGGCCAGTACCGCGACGGTGCCGAGGGCGGCCGCGGTCCGGAGAGCGGTTCTCTTCATCGAGAACTCCTTCGTCATGAGTCGGTGCGCTCGGCGTCCGAGTTGGACAAGCGCTTGTTCAAAGGATGCGGCGCGGAGGCCGTCTTGTCAATGACCGTCCGTGGTCAGGCGTCGAGCACGAAGCCGCGGAACAGCGCCGAGTCCTTGCCGTTCCCGATGCCCGACGCCCACTCGATGTAGCCCTTGCGTCCGGCACCGTCGTTGTCGTTCACGACCATCGAGAAGCTGACCAAGCCGCCGGAGGGGTCGATGCCGAGGTCGGCCCACGACATCTCCGCCTCGTAGGTGGTGACGGTCCCGGCCCGGCTGATCGCCACCGCGCCGTCCGGGAGCGGTCCGACCGCCGGACCCGACCACCGCCACGTCGCCACGTCCGTCCCGACCAGGGAGGCGCCGATCTCGTCCCAGCTGGACGCCTCGCCGGGCGTGCCGGCGCTGACGGCGTACTGGACCGAGTCGTTCTGCCAGATCTGGTCCGCCGTCGCCGTCGCGTGGTGGACGTCGTCCGTGACGGCGACGGTGAGGTAGAGCCGGTCGTCGTCGTGCGTCAGCCAGAAGTCGCCGGACAGGTCGGCCGCCCCGCCGTACCCGGTGATCACGACCCTGGTGTTCGCGTCGGTCAGGGTCCCGGTGGGGGTCGTCCCCGCCAGCTCGGGCACGCCGTCGACCGTGATGGTGCGTCGGGGGACGTGCAGCAGGTCGGCGGCGGGCACGACGACGATCGAGCCGGTGGCGGTCAGCGCCGAGCCGTCCGCGGACTTCGCCGACACCGTGTAGGCGGTCTTCGTCGTGAGGGCCGAGACGTCCACGAGCTGGTCGCTGCTCGCGCCGGGTGCCACGACGACCTCCGGCACACTCCCCGTGGTGTCGCCGATCGTCCACGTGAGCGCGGTGATCGTCTGCGCGGTGGTGCTGGCGTTCGTCAGGCGGACGCGCAGCCGGTCCCCGTCGTCGGTCAGCACGTGCAGGGCCGACAGCGTCACGGGCTCGGTCACCTCGTACTCGGCGAGCAGTTCCGCCACGGTCCCGCGCGGTTCGACCACGCTCGCGTGCACGGTCCGTCGGCCGACGGTCGCGGCTGGTCCGAACGCGACCTCCTCGTGCACCGTCGCTCCGCCGGGCACGGTGACGGCGGCCACCTGCTTCCCGGCCACCACGAGCCGAGCCCGGGCGGGACCTCGCCCGTCGTTGCGGATCGTCCACGTCGCGCCGAGCGGGTCGCCACGCTTGGCGTCGTGAGCGGCGAGCGTGTGCCGCACCGCGCTCCGGACGGTCAACGGTCGGGTCGACGACACGTAGACGGGCTCGGGCCCCACCGTGAGCGAGACCACCCCGTCTGCGGGCAGGAGCGTCGTCGTGGCACCGTACGTGTCCGTGTGGTCGACGCGACCGGACGCCCCGACACCGACCGCGGTGGGAGTCCCCGCCCAGAGCACCCACGCGGAACGCCCCGCGCCCGGGAGTGCGACGCGGGACACCCCGGGGACGGGCGAGTCCTGGAGCAGACCGGTGAGCGTACCCGGAGGACGTCCGGCGGCGAGCTGCCGGGCCAGGGTCGCGTAGGCGACGTAGGCGGGCTTCGGCCGGGTGCTCCCGTCGGCGACCGTCGCGACCATGCCGAAGTTGTCCTCGGTCTCACCCGGGGCGGTGCCGTCGTTCATGAAGTCGTACCAGAAGAAGTCCCGGGCGCCCGCGGCGTACGCGGTCGTCGCGCCCTGCACCGCGTACGACGCCTGGGCCCGTGCGTCGACGGACAGTTGCGTGTCGGCGCTCGTCCACCCCAGCTCGGTGATCCAGACGTCGCGCTGCTTGCCGTACCCGGCGATGAGCTGCTGCACCTGCGACACCTGCTGCGCGAGTTGGTCCGGGGCGGCCGGGTAGCAGTACGGGTGGATGGACACCGCGTCGAGGTAGTCGAGACCGCCGCGGTCGAACACGTCCTTGAGCCAGTCGATCGGGACGCCCGAGGTCGCCGGTGCGACGTACTTGAGTCTCGGGTAGTGCTTCCGCAACTCGGTCACGGTCGCCTGGAGCAGCAGGAAGTAGTAGTCGGACCGGCAGTCGGCGGGACCGTTCCCCCGATCCCCGAACGTCGGGCTGTTCCACTCGTTGAACACCTCGACGTACTCGACGTGCGGGTTCTGCTCGACGAGGTGCACCGCGTACTGGGCGAACCCGGCGCGACCGGCGTCGGTGTACGGCGTCGCGCCCCCGTCGTAGGCCGCGTTGTTGAAGCTCAGCACCGGCAGGTCGGTGAGGCCGTTGCGGACGAGCACCTGCCGGTACGTGCGGTAGTCGGTGAAGTCGTAGACCCCCTTCGTCGGTTCGGCCCCGCCCCACTCCTGGGTGTCCCGCACGGTCGCGATCCCGGCGGCGGCGACGAGCGGTGCCAGGACGCCGGGCTGCCAGGCGCTGCCGGTGAACCCGAAGTGCGTGTTCACGCCGAGCCCGGGGACCGTTCGTTCGATCCGGCCGAGCACGCAGAAGGAGTCGGACGCGGTGACGGTCCCGGAGCCACGGGCGATCGAGTACGCGACGTCGTAGTACCCGCGTCCGACCGGGACGCGAACCTCGGCGTGCTTCGCGCTCGCGATGCGGGTCGTCCCCTTCCACGCGACGTCCCCTCCGGGCACGGTGATCGTCACGGTGACGACGTCTCCCGCCTGGGCTCCGGGGACGGGCAGCCGTGGCGGTTCGGGCTCGACGAACACGTTCGAGGCGGAGACCGGCGTGTCCGGCGAGGTCGCCGAGCCCGCGCCGTGCGGAGCGGATGCCGAGGCGGCGGCGACCGCCCCCAGCGCGGGCGCCCCCTCCACGAGGCCCGGCGCGATGACGAGGCCGGCGGTCGCGGCCGATGCGGACAGGAAGGTCCTGCGTTTCATGGTTGCTCCTGTGCTCGCGGGCGCCGTCGCCCGCGGTCCGGTGGGGATGGGGAGTGCTCCGAGCGCGGTCAGCCGGCGTGGATGATGCCGCTGTAGGTCGCGAAGGCCTGCTTGTGCGCGCCCCAGGTGCCGTCCGCGGCCACGTCGACGAGCCCGTAGTGGCGCTGCGAGTCGGTGGTGCGGTCCGGCTGGTCGAGCAGCTCGTAGACGTACACGCCGTGCACCTTCGACGGGGCCGAGGACCGCAGGGCGGAGACCGCGGACGAGATGTAGTCCGCCTGGGCCGCCTCGCTCGCCGACTGCGTGCCCCCGTCGACGTCGAGCTCGGTGACGAGGATCTCGTCCTGCTCGAACCCGTTCATCGTGCCGAGCACCGACAGCATGTCCGCGGTCGACCAGTACCAGTCCAGTCCCATCACGTCGTGGCCGAACCCGTCGCTCCGGAGTCGTTCGAGGAACCCGGTGTGCTTCCACGTGATGTTCACGACCGTGCGGGCGTGGGAGTCCGCGGCCCGGACGCCGGCCTGCACGGTCCGCATCCGGGTGAGCACCGGCTGGTACTTGGCGTCCGGGTACTGGCTCGCCAGCGACCCGTCCACGTCGGAGCCGCTGATCGCCGAACCGTCGCACTCGTTGAGGATCTGGTAGTAGGGGATCCGCCCCGCGTACCGGGAAACGAGCAGCGAGGTCCGGTCCTGCCACCACGACTCGGACTGCTGGACGGACGAGTCGCGGGTGAGCACCGCCATCAGCTCGATGCCGAGGCCGATCGCGGTCGAGACGACGGTGTCGTACCAGCTCCAGTCGATGCTCGTGGTGTCGCTCTGGGTGGGGATCCTCCAGTCGACGCGGTAGTCGGTCGCCCCGAGGGTCGCGGCGAGCCGGAGTTGGGCGGCCGCGGACGACGACGGGTACGACGTCGAGTCGATGAAGGGGGCGTGGCCGCACACGCCCCACCTGCTGATGTTCGCCGCCGCCGCAGCCCTGCCCGCGGGTCCGAGCGTCCACGGCACGGCTGCCGCGAGGGCGATGCCGCCAGCGCCGACGAGGAAGCCCCGGCGCCCGATGCCGCGTGCGGTGACGCGGTCCCCTGCTTCGTCTGTCACGTCGATCTCCCTTGATCGAACCTGCCGGTCGCACCCGAGTGCGAAACCGGTTTCGCTGATTGGCAGCGAGGAAACCACGAGGAGCGAACGCGTGTCAAGGAGCCGGTGCCGCCCTGCAGAACGTCAGCGCGTCGAGCCGCCCGCGACGAGCCGCACGGGCGCCAGGCGCTCCCCCGGCTCCCGCGCCGGGTCCACGAGGTCTGCCGCGCCGAGACGCCCCAGCTGCATGAGACCGAAGTCGACCGAGGTGAGCTCCCGCCGACGCTCGAGGCCCTCCATCGCGACCTCCTCCCAGTTGTCCGCACCGACGAGCTGGACGTCCTCCGGCACGCGCACCCCGGCGGCCGCGAGCACCCCGAGCACACCGAACGCGATGTGGTCGTTGCCGCAGACCACTCCGTCGAAGGCGACGCCGGCGTCGAGCAGGTCGCGTGCGGCCGCCGCGCCCCACGCACGGCTCCAGTCGCCGCGCCGGACCGGGGCGACGAGCGCCGCGGGACCGAGCGCATCGAGCATGCCCACCTCCCGTCGTTGCACCGCGATGCTGTCCGCCGGGCCGGTGACGTGCACGATCCGCCGAGCGCCCCGCTCGACGAGGTGGCCCGTCGCGAGCGCGCCCGCGCCGTGGTTGTCGGGGAGCCACATCACGTCGTCCGGATCGTCGGAGGCCGCGAAGACGTACGTCACCGGGACGTCGAAGTGCGCGGTGACCGACGGCGTCTCCTGCTCGTGGCCGTCGCCGATCACGAGCAGTCCGTCGATGCGGCGCGCCTGCAGCTCGCGGATGCTCTCACGCATCGCCCCGCTCGTCGCCACGTCACCGTCGTACACGAGCGCCGCCCGGTGCTGGTCGCCGAGCTGCAGGACGGCGCCGATCGTGACGGGCCGGGCGAAGGTGTTCGTGGCTCGACGCGTGAGGACGCCGACGATCCCGCTCCGCCCCTCCGCGAACGACCGGGCGAGCGCGTCCGGTCGGAAGTCGAGCCGGGCGGCGGCGGCACGCACGCGGTCGCGCGTCGCGTCGGAGATCCGGCCGCCACCGCGGAGCGCCTTCGACGCCGTCGACAGCGACACACCGGCTTCGCGAGCGACGTCGCTCAGGCGGGCACTCGTGCGGCTCACGGTGGTGAGCCTAGTGCGGGCGAGCGGGACGCCAACCGGACGGTTCGCGGCTCCGGGGCCGCCCCGGACCGGACGGGAGGCGCGGTGCGGGCCCGCACC
>NZ_JBQEPN010000001.1:144229-154834 GCF_052045775.1 Curtobacterium sp. 22159 | reverse complement strand
CGGTGCGGGCCCGCACCGCGCCTCCCGTCCAGAGCGGAGAACGCGTGAGGGGTTGCGCTCGTCCGAGGAGTGAGTGTACAGTCACTCTCATGACGACGAAGAGCCCGATCCTCTCCACCGCGGAGGTCCGACGCCCGGTCGTCGCTGCGGCTGCACTCACCGAGTTCGCCCGCGGCGGCTACCACGGCACGACGGTCGCCGACGTCGCCCGCGCGGCGAGCATCTCGCCGGCGTACGTCTTCAAGCTCTTCCCCCGGAAGGAGTCGCTGTTCGTCGCCGGCCTGGAACTCTGCTACGACGAGGTGCTCCGAGCGCTCGAGGTCGGAGCCGACGAGTCGGCGGACCAGTCCCCGGCAGCACTCCTGCACGCGATGGGCGGCGCGTACGCGGAACTCATCCGCGACCGCACGCTGCTCATGCTGCAGGTGCACGCACAGTCCGTCGCGGACGTGCCCGAGATCGGGGCGGCGCTCCGGTCCGGCCTGGCGAGGATCACGATGCTCGCCAAGCGGCGCACCGGGGCACCCGACGCCGAGGTCCAGCGCTTCATGGCGTTCGGCCAGCTCTGCCACCTCATCGTCACCGCCCAGATCGACGAGGTGCCCGACGAGTGGGCGGGGATCCTCGCCGAGGGGATCCGCCACCCGGAATGACCCAGGTCCGGACGCCTTGTCCGGTCCGAAAAGTGAGTGAGCAATCACTCTTTACACGAAGGAAGCCCTATGAAGAACGACATCACCATGCGGTGGATCGCCCTGGTCCCCTACGCAGCGCTCGTCCTCGCGATGTTCGCGGCGTGGGACTGACGGCACCACCGTCGACCGACCCCTGCCGACCCCGACCGATCCCGACCGACACGAGGAGCACCCGTGAACACCGACCGCCCGACCACCACCGTCTGGACCCGCGAGAAGGTCGCCTGGTGGGCGACCTTCGCCGTCCTCACCCTCAGCGCCGTCGCGATGCTCGGCCTCTGGGACTGAGCAGACCGCCGCGGGGGCGGGCGCGACCGCCCGCCCCCGCCCTCCCAGCCACGACTCCGAGCCGGGCCTCGCCCGGCGTCGGTACCCGCCCGCCGCCAGTAAAGGAAGCACGACCATGTCAACGCACACCCTCCTCCCCACGTCCCCCGCTGTGACCGCCGCGCCGCGGAGCAGCCGCCGCTGGCTCGCCCTCAGCGTCCTCGCACTCGCCCAGTTCCTCGTCGTCCTCGACGCGTCGATCGTGAACATCGCCCTGCCGGTCCTCGGAGACCAGCTCCACATGGACACCGCGGCGCTCGCCTGGGTCATCACCGCCTACGTCCTCGCGTTCGGCGGCCTGCTGCTCCTCGGCGGTCGCCTCGCCGACCGGTACGGACACCGCCGGGTGTTCCTGGTCGGCGTGGCCGGCTTCGTCGGCGCCTCCGCCCTGGCCGGACTGTCCGTGTCGAGCGGCATGCTCCTCACCGCCCGGTCGCTCCAGGGTGCCTCGGCAGCCCTGCTCGCCCCCGCCGCGCTCGCGCTCCTCACCCACCTCTTCCCCGACGCCGGTGAACGCACCAAGGCGCTCGGCGTCTGGGGTGGCGTGGCCGGCATCGGTTCCGCCGCGGGCGTCCTGCTCGGCGGGGTTCTGACCGCCGCACTCGGATGGCAGTCCGTGTTCTTCGTCAACGTCCCGATCGGCGTGCTCGTCCTCGTCGCCATCCCGTTCCTCGTGACCCGCGACGCCGTCCGTGCCCAGGGGAAGCTCGACGTCGCCGGTGCAGCGACCATCACCGGCGCACTCGTCGCCGCGGTCGGGGCGCTGTCCGCCGTCCAGCAGGTCGGCTTCGTCCACCCCCTCACCATCGGCCTCGGCATCGCCGCTGTCGTGCTCGGCGTGGCGTTCGTCCTGGTCGAGCGCCGGACCTCCGACGCACTCGTCCCCCTGTCGGTGTTCCGCAACCGGAACCTCAGCGTCGGCAACCTGGTCATGGTCCTCGTCGGAGCCGCCATGGTCGCGCTCTTCTTCGCCCTGTCCGTCTTCATGCAGGCGGTGCTCGGCTACGACGCCCTCACCACCGGGCTCACGCAGCTGCCCCTCGCCGGCGCCCTCGTGGTGATCGCCGGGCTCGCGCCGACGGTCATCGGCCGGATCGGGGCGAAGGCGACCCTCGTCGGCTCCCTCGTGACCCTCGCCGCAGGCCTGGTGTGGCTCGCCGCCGCTCCCGCCGACGCGGTCTTCCTCACCCAGATCCTCGGCCCGACGATCCTCATCGGGGTCGGCATGGGCGGCGCATTCGTCACCACGACCCAGCTCTCGGTCGACGATGTGGACGGCGGCGAAGCAGGGCTGGCCGGCGGCCTCGTGAACACCAGCCAGCAGGTCGGCGGCGCCCTCGGGCTCGCGGTGCTCTCCACGATCGCAGCGGTCCGGACCGACGCACTCGTGCACGCCGGCGTCGCGACGGCTCCCGCCATGGCCGGCGGGTTCTCGTGGCTCTTCCTCGGCGCGGCCGCCGTCACACTGGTCGCCGCGGGGGTCGCCACGACCGCGCGGCGCGGTCACTGACGGACCAGGGTCCGACAGCGAGGACGGGAGGCGCGGTGCCGACGGGCACCGCGCCTCCCGTCGTCTTCTGCGTTCGGGGACGGAACGGTCATCTCCTCGATTCGGTGATCGCCTCGTTCGCGATGGCGAGCGCGCCCGGGAGGTTGAAGCCGCTGGTCGTCGCCGTCCTGTCGATCGCTCGCGGCGTATCGATCCGAGGTGCGAAGGACACGTTCGGCCGCTTCAGGAGCACCCCACGCCAGTGGTCGATGACCTCGTTCTCCGCGGGGATGACGTCAGCCAGCACGATCGGCAAGCCGGTCACCTGCAGCATCATGTGCGCAGGCGACTCCGCCCTCCCCTGCGCCAGTCGCATCACCGTGTCCAAGGTCGCGGGGAAGACGATGAAACACTCCGAGCCACCGCTCTGACCGTCCCTCCACGAACGGGGCACCGACCCGGCGTCCCAGTCGTCGAGCCAGACCTCACCGTTCGCGAGCGCTCGCAACGCCTCGACCGAGACGAACGTCGCAGCACGGACGGACACGGAGAGGTTCACGATCACCTCGGGGGTCGTGAACCGCAGCCAGTTGACCCACCACGGCACCAGTGACGCCGAGACCGAACCCGACACGTGGAGGTGCAGCTCCCTTCCAGCGAACGTCGTGAGCGTCTGCGGCGCCGTCACGTCCGGACCCCCGGGTGAACGTGCTCCCACTCAGAGACCAAGATCGGTTGCACCCGTTGCTCCGCCGGCGCGGAGGGGAAGTAGTTCACGAGGAGGAACTGGAACTTGTCACTCGCGCCCGGCGGGAGGAGACCCCGTCCAGCGTCCGCGACGAGTTCGTATGCGGTGCTCGACGTGATGAAGTCGAACCGCGAGTAGTTCGACTTCATCACGGACAGCTGTTGCATCGCGTCGAAGAGGGCTTTCGGGCCACGGCTCCGCGGGTGGAAGACGATGTTGAGGACGTGGTGCCCGATGGTCGGGGTCACGTCCTGCCACTGCGTCGGGGCTGCGGGCGTCTCCCCTGCACCGGTCCGCACCAGCAGGTGCACGTTCTGCACGCCGGGGTTCGGTGCGAAGAACCGCCAGCCGGGGATCGTCCATCCACCGACGTACCGGCGGAGGTCCAGGTTGAAGGAGTCGGGGGTGTTGAACAACGTGGTCGCGATGAGGTGTGCGGTCAGTGCTCCGGTCGCTGCCGCCCCGAGCGCCCGACGGACGCTAAGCGACGGCATCGAGGGCCTCCTCGATCACGGCTGCGACCTGCGCGGCGTTCTGGCGGAAGCCGATGATCGAGCGGTGTGACGAATCCGGGACGAAACGATGCGTCGCATCGAGCTTGCGGGCGAACTCGGCTTGTTGCGCGGCGTTCTCCTGCGACGCGACGAGGAAGCGGTTCGGGACCTCGCGGAGTGCTTCGAGCACCCCCTCGGCGCCGAGCTCGAAGTACTCCCGGGTCGCACGGTGGATGTTCCGCGGGCCGAAGACGAACTGCACGGTGCCGCTCTGTTGGTCCGGCTCGTACCGGGACTGGCGATCCACCGCGTGCGGCGTGAAGTTGTAGATCCCGGTGAGCGCGGCGAACATGCTCCGCGCCTGGGATTGGAGGAACGAACCGACTCGCCGGCGATCACGGCGATCGGCTGCGAACAGATCGGGGTCGGTGCCGTCCACGACGACCACCGAGGCGATCTTCCTGCCCGCGACCTCGTGACCGACGTACCCTGCGAGCACCAGCACACCGATGGAGTGCGAAACCGCCACGAGGGGACCGGAGGAGCCGACGTGCCTGACGAGCGCGTCGACAGCGGCGAGCGGTTCGGCCGAGGAGGTCGTCGATCCGTACCCTCGACGGTGGTATGCCACGAGGTGACAGTCGGCGCGCACCGAGTCGCTGACCCACGCCCATGCATCGAGTGGGTTCCCGAGGCCCGCCTCGAGGATGACGACCGGTGCCGTCCCCGGGTCGATGTCCGGATCGCCGGGAGCGCGGTGGACGTACTCGACATCGCCGTCACGAACCGTCAGGAGCGCCGTTCCCTTGAGGCCACGCCGTCGCTCGACGTCGAGCGCGCGTTGCACGGTTGCGTAGGTCGCCGTGGTCGCCGTGACAGCGGCGGCCGAGGTCAGCACGACACGTTCGAGCTTCGATGTGGGAAGGGCGTGGCCGCCGAGCACGTACTGGACCGCGCCGTGGGACCCGGTGAACCCCCAGATGAACCGCGGCAGCTCCATCACACCGGCGACGGCCAAGTGGAAGCCCTTCACCCCCCAGAGCGCAACACGGCTCCACCGCTCCGGCAGGACGTAGATGATCGGGAAGGAGACCTCCCACAGTGGAGTCGCCCAGGTGAGCACACGCGCGAGCTCGGGTCGAGCCTTCAGGAAGCCCGCCACGGGTCCGTTGCCGTACGCCTGGGTCTGGACGACCTCCCCGAGCGCGTCGCCTTGCACCCAGCTGGAGCCGAAGAGCTTCGCGATCCCGGACACGAAGTAGCTCAAGGCCGCCTGGAGGTTCACGGCGCGGAGGAACAAGTCGTCCGCACGCTCGGGATCCGGTACGAGCGCGGACACGGTGCGGTACTGCGTGATGACAGCGGTCATCTGGTCAGCACCGTCACGGCCGTACGGGGTCCTGATCTCGTTCAGCCGGTTGCAGGCACCGATGACCGCGGAGGCCGCGATCTGCAGCCCACGCCGGTTCCGCCCCAGTAGCAGCGCGACGCTCGCGGCGAGGTTCACGGCTGCGAGCACCTTCGGGGTCGTCGGGGCATCGAGGGCAGTCGCCAGTCTGTGCCGCACCGTGCCCGGCACCGAACCGCGAGCAGACACACCGCGGAGGAGACCATCACGGCGGTACAGGGAACCGACCGTGAGTGCTTCGACAGAACTGAGGATCTGACCGACGGCGATCGGCGCCATCGTGGCGTTGATCGCGTGACGACGCGGATCGAGGGGCCGCCTGAGCGGACGGACACGGCGCAGCAGCATGGTCGGGAGCAACCTCCAGGACAGGACGGACGAGGCGGTGAACTCCCCGCTCATCGACGAGCGGGGAGCCGCCCGGTGCTAGCAGATGAGGCAGATCGTGCTTCCCGCGACAACGAACTCCGCCGCGGCGACGACGGTCGGCGTCGTCATCGCGGGGATGGAGGCGTCAGCACGAGCGCCCGCTTCGGCAGAGGACAATGCGGTGTTCGCGAACGCCTGTACCTCGAGGATTTCACTGTTCATCGGATTCCCTTTCTCAGATGCCGGAACGGCCGTCCCGACAGGGTTCACCCCGCGAGGAGGTGGTTCTCGGCGCGCCGGAGCTCGGTGGTCGCCCCGGTACCAGGGACGAGCGCGAGCTGGCGCCGTACGGCAGGGGAACGCGCTCCGCACTGCTCCACGGAGCAGGGGCACGTGGACAGCACGCGCGAGGAGCAGGAGCAGCGTTCACTGAGCACGCAGCTACTGTCCGTCGGTGTACCGAACGCCATCACAGCCCCCCAGCCTTGGTCCAGTCGTCGAGTTCCCGCACCACCGTGGTGCGCGATCCCGCCGTCGACAACCCGTTCCACCCCGCGAACGGGTGACGACGATGCGAGCAAGCTAACAGACCCAGAACGACCTGTCCACTGTCGGCAGGTCAGGAGCGGCGTCGCCACCGTACGAGCAAGAAGACCGCGAGGACGAGCGCGACAGCGACCAGCGACGCCACGGACCCCGAGGCCGCGGCGACCCCCGCGAGGACTGCGAGCAGGGGCGCGTCCAGCGCCCACAGCACACGGAGCAGCGGCATCGGGTCCCCGACTGCCGAGGGCGCCGGCGTCATCAGGAAGAGCGGGGCGGGACCGCGGAGGCTGTTGCTCACACGCGCTGCCATCACGATGATCGGGAACGCGAACGCAGCCCACAGGTTCGCCACGGGGACGCTCGGGTCGACGACCGCATGCACCACGACCACTGACCCCGCCGTCACGACCGTGGTGAGGACGACGGGGAAGACACTGTGCAGCAGCACCAGGACGCCCTCGCCGATGCCGAAGAGCGGCTGGTCCCGGGACACTCGAGCAACGTGGTGCAGCCCGCGGGTGAATGCTCCCGTCGCGGAGTACAGCAGACCAGCGGTGACGGCCCCGAGCAGCGGCGCGGCTGCTCGGTCCTGTGCCGCCACGAACAGGAGGAAGCCCGCGAACGACGCGGCGATGATCGCCCCGAGGAAGCGCGCTGGCGTGCGTACCGAGCCGACAGCGTCGCGCACCACCACCAACACGACGGGTCCCGCCCCGTGGACGACCGCCTGGATGCGACGTCCGCGACTCGGCAGCGCCTGGTAGGACTCCGCCGCCGACCCGAAGTCGAGGCTGACCGCATGCGCGATCGCCGAGTCCCACCGACTGGACTGGGTCGTGATCGTCGCCGGCGTGATCGCGTCGAGGAACAGCGGCGCAGCTGCCACACCCAGTACCGCGATCAGGCCCAGCACCAGTGTCCCCGAGAGGTCGACTGTCGGGCTCACCCATGCGTGTTCCACGGAAGGTACTCCGACCGCTCCGGCACCCGACCCGGTCACGGCGACGAGTGCCGCCACGAGGAGGAGTGCGGCGGCGAGGGCTCCTGCAGTTCGAGGATGCGCCTCTCCGACGAGCCAGCACACGGCGACCATCGTCCCCATCAGGAGGCCGCGGACAGCGAAGTCGACGGCGGCTGCCACAGGCACGATCTCGACTGCCACCGTCACCGCGCCGATGAAACCGGCGAAGGCAGCCCCCGTCACCGCGAGGCTGACCACCGCGATGATCGTCCGCTGCCGGAAGGCGACCCGTCCGGGCAGCTCACTCGACGTCAAGGTGTAGGCGAGGAACGGCGGCGCGACCGCGGGACCGCGATTCCTCCCGACGATCAGTGTCGCCGCGAGCATCGCGAGCTCGACGACGGCGGCGATGACCGGAGCGTGTGGGGCGGCCAGCTCCGCAGCGGCGGCGGGCACCGTCAACGCCAGCCACGCAGCGCGCACCACCGGTGCTCCGATGATGAGCGCGGACATCACCAGGGCGTACGCGACGTACGCGCGGTCCGCGGTGCCGCGCGGCGCTCGTGCCCGCCAGATGCCGGTCGTCGCAGCGACGCGCGAGTTCACGGTCGGCGGTCCAGATCGAGCTCCCGGTCGGCGAGCTGCGAGGTGAGCGCCTGGCTGTGCGTCGCGATGACCACGGCCACACCAGCTGATCGCCGGCGATCGAGCGTCTCTCCCACGCGTTCGACGTGCTCGGCGTCGAGCCGTTGTTCCGGTTCATCCAGGATCAGGACGTCGAACGGGCGGGCGAGCGAGAGAGCGAGCGTGAACAACTGCTGCTGGCCGGAGGAGAGCTCGTGCGGGAACCGCCGGAGCAGACCCTCCAGCCCGAGTTCCCCGAGTGCCGCGGCAGCGCTCTGCTCGGCTGCACCGCGATCGTCGAACCACGTCGCCGCGACCATGCGGACGTGGTCCTCGACGGTGAGGTCGGGCGCTGTCGGCGGAGCACCGAGCAACGCCGAGACCCGCCGTCGGAACATGCGATCCCTGCGGGACACCGGGGCCCCGCCGATCGTCACCGATCCGCTGCTCGGCGCGCGGACACCGGCCAGCACCTTGAGCAGGGTCGACTTCCCCGCACCGTTGTGGCCACGCACGACCAACACCTCGCCGGCGTCCACGTGCGTGGTCGTCGGAGCCAGCAGCGTGACGTCACCTGCGACGACCCCGACCCGGTCGACGGCGACCTCGGGGAGTGCGGCAGTCCGATGCTCGTCGCTCACGAAGGAGATCCCGCCAGGATGAACAGCCCGGTGATGCGGCCGTCGTCTCGGAAGCTGATGCGGGCAGTGCAGGCGTCGGTCGCGAAGACGAGCGGTGTCGTCGTGATGGTGTACCCGGATGCGCGGGTCACGACGGTTTCTTCCCGGTGGTCGAAGGCGCCGACGGACGCGACGACCTGTGACCACGCCGCCGACAAGCCGTCAGCCTGCAACCGGGCGCGCATCGCGTCATCGAACCGGTCGACGACGGCGTCCCAGGATCCGGATGTCAGGTCGTCGATCACGGACGATGCGCGGTCGATCGCGATGGACTCAGCGTCGGTCACGAGCTCCTCACCGATGCTCGGAGCGGGTGTGGACCGGTTGAACCGTTGGAATGCCGCCTGCCGACTGATGCCCAGCGCTGCCCCGACCTGCTGCCAGGTGACGCCCGCTCGCCGCGCCTCCGCGACGGCCGCCGCCAACATCGCCGTCGTCTGCTCGCCGAGGGCCTGTACGGCGACGATGCGGTCGAGCGGCTGGTCCGCCTCCTGCAGTACGGGGGAGGCGATGATCTCTCCGACACTGCGGTACAGGCGAGATGCCAGCTCGTACACCTCGTCGGTCATGCGTCAAGACTACCTTCACAGGCGGCACGAACGTCAAGCGCATCCTGCACGTCGTGGCGGTCCGACGGGAGCGCTCGCAGCCGGGTCACGGTGAGCCACCTGCCGCCGCGTGGTCCGACCGGATGCACTGATGCCCGCTCCAGGAGATCAACCGGATCTACGCGCAACGTCTGCTCCGTGACCTCCTCGCGCGCCAGGACACCACGCTCCTGCTCCGCTCCCGGTACGGCTTCACCGACCTGACGCTGCACCACTACGCCACGCACGAGGACCCGGGCATCCCGGACGCCGCCGCCGAGTGGATCGCGCGGGCCGAGCAGTTGACGTACTTCCCGGTCATCGACCAGATCGCCGCGCAGCCCGCCGGCGCTCTGCTCGCCGTGGTCCTCCGCCGGGCTCGTGGGGCGCAGCTGTCCAAGCTGCCGCACCGCGTCGGGCACCACCTGCGGACGGCGCTGCGGGCGGGCCGGTGAGCGGCGGGATCGTCGTCGTCGACGACTACTTCCCGAGCGTCGGCACCGGTTTCCGGCTCGCCGAGTTCAGCTGGCTGCTCCGCCGCGGCGTCGTGTCCGAGGTGCTCACCACGGTCACGCCGCTCGACGAGCGGATCGCCTGGTACTCGGCGGCGCAACCGCTGGTGTGGCAACGAGTCCGGCAGTACGACGACGAGCGACTGGCGGCGCACGAACTCGCCTACGTCCTGTTCCTCAACAACGCCCACCACCACGTCGACACGTTCGAGCGCCTCGGGCTGCCCTTCGTCGTCACGCTGTACCCGGGCGGCGGGTTGTACCTCGACGAACCCGAGGCCGAAGCGAAGCTCGAGCGGGTGCTGACATCACCGATGCTGCGCCACGTCGTCACCACGCAGGGCATCGTGACCGAGCGGGTCCGCCGCACCGTGGGCGAGGACGTCCCCGTCACCGAGATCGTCGGCGTCGTCGTGGACCCGGAGTACCTCGCCCCGGGCCCCGGTCATCGAGACGACTACTTCGACCCGATGACCGACGGCTCCGAGCTCGACCTGTGCTTCGTCGCCCACCGGTACACGCCGGGCGGGGCCGACAAGGGCTTCCCCGAGTTCGTGCAGACGCTGAGGGGCCTGCGGGACCGGGGCATCCCGGTCCGTGGGCACGTCGTCGGTGGGTTCTCGGCCGAGGACCTGCCGGACGACGCCCGCGACCTCCCGATCACCTTCCTCGGCACCCTGCCGACCGTGGAACTCCGGCAGTTCTTCGCCTCGATGGACGTCATCGTGTCCCCGACCCGCCCGGACACGCTCGCGCCGGGTGCGTTCGACGGGTTCCCCACCGGAGCGACGGTCGAAGCGGCCCTGTCCGGCGTCGCGATCGTCGCCTCGGACGCCCGGGGGCAGAACACGCTGTTCCGGGACGGCCGGGACGCCCTCATCGTCCCGCCGGACCCGGAGCACATCGTCGAACGACTGCTGTCGGTGGTGCAACGGCCGGGAGAACTCCGCCGCCTCGCGCAGGCAGGGCTCGCCACCGCGCGACGGGGGTACTCGGTGGACCGGCAGCTCTGGCAGCGTCGGACCGTGCTCGAGTCGGCGTTGGAGCAGGTCCGGGCGGCGAACGCGGCTGTCGGGGACGACGCCGCACTCGCCGTCTGAGGGGCGCGAGCTCCGCGCTCCACGCTCCCGGGCTGTCCGGGTCCGCACTACAGACGGACTGGAGG
>NZ_JBQEPN010000001.1:22003-144219 GCF_052045775.1 Curtobacterium sp. 22159 | reverse complement strand
GCGCCTCCAGTCCGTCTGGGAGGGCTCAGTCCGCTTCGATGTCCGAGAACAGACCCGTGAAGGAGACACCGGACCCGATGAGACGTCCGAAGAGGTCCTGTGCGGGAGCGGTCGTGACGGCGGCGGAGGCGTCTTCGTAGCTGTCGAAGTACAGGTCGAGTGTGCGGTACGCGGGCGTCGGCGTGCCGTCCTCCTTCGGCCAGACCTTGGCGGACTCGGCGCGCCGCAGGCCGGGGAGCTGACGCGCGGCGTCGACGATCTGTGCGGAGATCGGCTCGAAGGCGGTCGGGTCGGCGGGGTTGTCGATGACGAGGGTGATCTTCGTGGGCATGGTGTCGTCCTTTCGTGATGGGTGGGGTTCAGCGGCCGAGGGTCTCGAGCAGACGGAGCCAGACCTCGCTGATGGTGGGGTACGCGGGCACGGCGTGCCACAGGCGGTCGATCGGCACCTCGCCGACGATCGCGATCGTCGCCGCGTGGACGAGTTCGGTGGTGTCCGGGCCGACGGCGGTGAACCCGACGATGGTGTTGCGCTCGTCGTCCACGAGGATGCTCGCCCGACCGGTGTACCCGTCGGCGTGCAGAGCGGCTCCGGCGACGGCGCCGAGGTCGTACTCGGCGATCCGTACGGTCAGCCCGGCGGCGGCCGCGGATGCGACGGTGTGTCCGACGGAGACGATCTCCGGGCTGCTGAAGACGACCTGCGGAACGGCGTGGTGGTCCGCGGTCGCGACGTGGCGACCCCAGGGAGCGTCGTCGACGTGCGCTCCGGTGGCACGGGCCACGATGACCTGACCGACCGCTCGGGCCTGGTACTTGCCCTGGTGCGTCAGGAGCACCCGACGGTTGACGTCACCGGCGGCGTAGAGCCAGCCGTCGCCGACCGGTGCGCCGTCGGCTCCGACGACCCGGAGTGTCTCGTCGACGGCGAGCCAGCTGCCCGGGGTGAGGCCGACGCGCTCGAGCCCGAGGTCCACGGTGTTGGGCGTGCGGCCGGTGGCGACCAGGACCTCGTCGGCGTCGATCGTCTCGCCGGCCTCGAGCGTCACGTGCACGGTGCCGCCGGGGTCGCGACGGACCTGAACGGGTGAGGCGCCGATCAGGACCCGCACGCCCGCTGTCTCCAGGGACTGCACGACCTGCTCGGAGGCGTAGGACTCGACGTTCGGCAAGACACCGTCACGGGCGATGAAGGTCACCGAAGAGCCGAGCGCGCTGTAGGCGGTCGCCATCTCGGTGCCGACCACTCCCCCGCCGATGATCGCCAAGCGCTCGGGGATGTGGTCGGAGGCGACTGCTTCGCGGCTCGTCCACGGCTTCGCGTCGGCGAGGTCGCGGATCGGCGGGACGGCGGCACTCGTCCCGGTGGCGACGACGACGGCGTGGCGAGCCGAGAGGGTCTCGATGGTCCCGTCCGCGGCGGCGACGTCCACCGATCGGATGCCACTGATGCGCCCGTGGCCCCGGACGAGGTCGATGCCGGCGCTCTCGAGCCAGGCGACCTGGCCCGCGTCGTCCCAGTGGGATGCGAAACGGTCACGGCGTGCGAGGACGGCGGCCGGGTTCAACGTTCCTCTGACGGCAGCGGCGGCCGCGGGCAGGTGCTGCACCGCTCGGAGCGCCGAGACGTCACGGAGGAGGGCCTTGGTCGGCATGCACGCCCAGTAGGAGCACTCGCCTCCCACGAGTTCCGACTCGACGATCGCGACACGCAGGCCGCCCTGCACCACCCCGTCGGCCACGTTCTCGCCGACGGGACCGCCCCCGATCACGATGACGTCGTACTCGCGCCCGCTCATGCCCGGTCCGCCTTCGCGCGCCGCAAGCGGATGGCCGAGACGAGGAAGAAGACCGCGCCGAGGATCGCGTACCCGCCGACGCCCGCCACCGACGTCGCGTTCGCTGCTCCGATCACGAAACTCGCCCCCGCGAGGACGGAGATGCCGCCGCTGAGGATCATCGGCCACTGCCCGCCGAGACGACGGCGCAGGATCGCGACGATCAGCTGCACTGCGCCGGCCGTGACCGCCCAGAGTCCCCACACGATCATCACGGCGGCGATGCCCGAGGTGACCGCGAAGGCGAGCCCCACCGCAGCCAGCAGGCTGAGGGCCATGTTGACGTACAGCAGCGGGGCAGGACCGGTCGAACGGGAGGCGCGGTGGTCGACGATCGCGGCAGCCACGTCGAACAGCGGGTACAGGAGCAGCAGGGTGATGGTCACGACGTCGAGACCACCGGAGGCGGTGATGATGACGACGACCGCCCAGACGAGCTGGAACGCGAACCGTACGGCGTAGAGGGCGCGCAGCGTCGCCGCGACCCCGGCGGAGCGCGGTGCGGTTGTGGAGGACATGGGACGGCCTTTCTCGAAGCGTGGAGGAGCGGGAACGAACCTTGCTCGCCCGCATCGTGACAAGTAGAATGACTAGTCACTCTACGTACGGTAGGACCTGATCCCGACGAGTGCAAGTGCGATCTGGAGGACCGAATATGATCGGTGCGGTGAAGGTGTCCATGCGCGATCGGCTCATCGAGGCCGCGTCCGAGCTGTTCTACGCAGACGGCGTGCGAGCGGTCAGCGTCGACCGGGTCATCGAGCGGGCCGGCACGACGAAGGTCACGTTCTACCGGCACTTCAAGAGCAAGGACGAACTCGTCGTGGCGCACCTCGAACGGTGTGCGGCACAGGAGCGGGAGGGCATCGGAGTCGCGATCGAGAGCGCGCAGGGCGATGCCGACCGGACCTTCGAACTGATCGCGGGCACGTTCGGAGCGATGGCGAACGACGCCGGGTTCCGTGGTTGCCCGTTCATCAACGCCGCTGCTGAGTTCCCCGACCCGGAGAGCGCGGTGCGGCAGACGGTGAACCAGCACCGGTCGTGGTGCAAGGACACCTTCGAGGAGATCGTCCAGCCGCTGCACCTGCCCGACTCGACGGGCACTGCCGCGGACCTGATGCTCCTGCGCGACGGGGCGATGGTCGCCGGTTCCCTCGACGGGGAGGCCTCGGTCGCCGCGTCGTTCCTGCGCAGCAGCCGGGCGCTCATCAGCGCCGCGGTGGCCCAGGGGCGCTAGGACCGCTGCAGGCCACCGTGGCCCGTCGCTCGTCCGACATCGTGCCCTGACGGCCGGGAGCTCGTGGAGACACCTACGCTGGTGGTCGCACCCTGCAGGAGCCAGGCGTGCTTCGGAGGGACGGATCGTGACGCTTCGTGTTCTCGTGGTCGGCGCGAGCGGGTTCATCGGGTCGACCGTCAGCGCGCACCTGGCCGCGGCAGGGCTGCGGGTGCGCCGGTTCTCCCGACGTCGCCGCCCGGACTCGACGCCCGGCGACTGGTACATCGGGGACGTCCAGGACCCTGTGGCGGTCGCGGGAGCAGTCGAGGGGTGCGACGCCGTCGTCTTCGCCGCGAGCTACACCGGGGACGATGCGGAACTCGCTCGAGGAACGAACACGATCGGCGCAGCGACGGTCTTCGCGCAAGCAGCACGGTCCGGCATCACGAGGTCGGTGTCCGTGAGCACGACCGCCGTGTACGGGAAGCCAGGTGGGATCTACGGCACGGCCTCCACCGTGCCGACCGCTCCGATGTCGGCCGCGTCGAGGACCCGTCTGGAGGCGGAGGGATCGGCCCTCGCCGCAGGCGCGGCAGTGGTCCGACCACACGTCGTGTACGGCGCCGGCGACCGGTGGGTGGTGCCGGCACTGGCCAGGATCGTCCGGACGACTGGGCTGTGGCCCGGTCCGCCGGCGACCACCGTGTCCGGCATCCACGTCCACGACCTGGCGGCGCTCGTGACCGGCCTGGTCCTGACCGGAGCCGCTTCCGGGGAGGTACTCCACGCCACGTCTCGTGAGCCAGTGGACTTCCGTGCACTCGTGGACCCTGTCCTGCTGGCTGCGGGCGTCGAGCCGTCGCCTCGGCACGCGTCGGTCGAAGCAGTCGTCGAAGCCATGGGTTCCCCCGCCCTGAACGCTCGCCGCCTCGACCTGGTGGGGGCCGCGAGCGAGCACGACTCATCGGACGCGTGGTCGGCCGCTGAGCTGACCGCCCCTGCTCCGAGGCCGCTGTCGGCCGCGGATGTCTCCTGGTACGTCGAGACCATCCGCGCGGGGTGAGCCGGAGCGGGCACCGCACCGTCCCGGCACACACCCGAGGAGCCTTGGGTATCGTTCTGGTGATGCCACGTCGATCAGCACCCACGCAGGAACGCGCGGTCCAGACGCGTGCAGCGGTGATCGCCGGGGCAGCTGCCGTGTTCCATCAGCGGGGGTACGCGAACGCGTCGCTCGATCAGATCTCGGACGAGTCCGGCGTCACCCGTGGGGCGATGTACTTCCACTTCCCGTCCAAGGAAGCAATCGCGAACGCCGTCATCGCGGAGCAGCACCGCATCGTCCGCGATGAGGCGGAGACCGTGCTGGCGAGGGCCGGGAGTGCATTCGAAGCGGTCGTGATGATGTGCGAATCGTTCGCGCGACAGCTCTCCGACGACGAGATCGTCCGAGCTGGCATCCGCCTCACCACCGAGGGCTCGGCGGAGGACCTCTCCACGATCGCTCCCTACGAGGACTGGATCGCGACGATGCAGAACCTGTTCCGACTGGCCATCGAACAGGGGGACGTCCGCGAGGACATCGATCCCGTGGCCCTCGGACGCTTCGTCGTGGCGTCGTACACCGGCGTCCAGTTGGTGTCGGGCACGTTGACACGTCGCACCGACCTGTTCGACCGGATGCGCGAGATGTGGGTGATCCTGGTCCCCGGGATCATCCGGCCCGAGCGACAGCCGGCAGCGCTGCAGTTGGCGAAGCAGTTCAGCCGGTAGTGACCGCGTCGCCCTCCTGCGGTGCCGCCGGTGATGCAAGCCGGCAGAGGATCTCCGCTGTGACCTGACCGCCCTGCTCGAACCGGACCAACCGACCTCGAACGTCGTCGACCACGACGAGGTGACACGGCCCGCTGAGCTCGGTGATCGACCGGAACCGTGCATCGAACCCCGCTACCTCGCCGACGGCGACGGTGTCGAGTGCCGACTGGCGTGCTGCCTCGAGCATGAGCATGCCGGGGACGTGGTCGAGTGGATGGTCGAAGAACGCTGGTTCGTCCGGATCCACGACGAGCAGGATCGCGCCCGTCACGGGATCCTTCCTGATGACCTGCAACGGACCGGCCAGCGACTCGTCGTCCGCGGGCACCGCCGCTGCCGCCGTGCCGCGGGCACGCTCGTACACGGACCGGCTGACGATCCTGCCGGACGCGGACCCGCTGGCGACGACGCCGACCGCGTCGGAGCAGGTGACCTGCACCTCGAACTCGGCGAGCGCCTCCCGGATGCGCCGTGTGCGCGTGAAGGTCACCTCGAGGACGAGCTGCGGTCCGACCTGACGCGACGGCCGTGAGCAGGCGTTCGCGGTGATGTGGAGCATGAGGAACTGCGCGTCCGACGCGACGTCGTAGAAGGCGTGCGCAGCGTAGATCGTCACCTGCCGGATGGTCTCGGCAGCCAACGCTGGATCGACCGTCTCGGTTCGCCCGAGCAGGACGTGGTTCCGCGGCCAGTGCGCGCCAGCGAGGAACCGGTCCTGCCCCAGCGGCTGTGCGTCCGTGATGAGGACGTCGGCGAGGTTCGAACGATGCACCGCCTGCCCGGCGACGAGTCGCTCGAACCGCACCGTCGGCGCAGTCTCCGTCGTGGCCGTGGCCGTCATTCCCCTGAACATGTGCCCCCTCTTCCGGCTGAGCGCGGTGGATGCGCGACTGCCCACGGGGGCTGCGGAGCTGCTCCCCCGGAGCGACGGACCGCAGTGACCGCTGTGCCAATAACAAACCGCTCGGTCGGTTTTGTCGACTGTGGGAGAACACAGGAAATGCAGGCCGAAGTCACATTTCTCGGCGATGTCGCAAACGTAAACATTCTGCTTCTGGATTGACAAACAAGCCGCGCGGCCGGTTTTGTCTTGGCATCGAGCAAGAGGGGAACTCATGATGACCGTCACGACCGACCATCCGCGTCAGCGGGCTCACGACCCGGGGGCCGGGACTCCGCTGCCGACACCACTGCGAGTCACCGGGATATTCCCCGGGCTCGGGAGCCGCGCCTCCTACCGCGGCGCTGCGGACAGCATCCAGGACGGCGCCCCTCATCAGGTGCGTTCCCTCCTCGAAGAGGCAGCGAGCGCCCTCCACGATCCGGTCGCCGTCTCCGGGCTCCTCCTCGACGGCGATCTCCCGGAGGACCGACTGCGACGTCAGGGCCGCATCGGCGCCGGAGTCCTCGCGGCGAACCTCGCCCTCCACGCCCGGTTCGTCCACCGTGCCGGAGCACGCGACCTGCCGGTGTCGTTCGCCGCGTTCACCGGCGAGAGCTTCGGCATGCTCGGTGCCACGGTGGCGTCCGGATCCCTCACCGTCACGGACGGCATCCGCGTCGCCGAGGCGTTCACACCGCTGATGCTCCTCGCCTCCGCCGATGATGCTCGGCAGGCGGACGCCACCGACCCCTTCCTCGCCGAACTCCGCGATCATCTCCCGCGGTTCACACCCGGACGGTACCCGGTGGAGGAACCCATGCACGTGCTCGGTCTCGTCGGGGAGCCGGAGCACCTCAGCGAACTCCTGGACGAGCTCACCGCAGCAGTGACGACGGCAGACGTTGAAGTCCACAAGCGGTACTCCTGGCGGCAGACCAACGTCTACGTCCGCTCCGGTCACCTACCGAAATTCCTCGCACGTCTCGAGCGCTACCCGATGGTGGAAGCCGTCGAGCTGAAGCAGCCCACGACGTTCCTGGCCCACGCGCACCGCATGCACGTCGTCCGCGATGCGCTGTCGGACTGGATGGCCGGCCGCGGCATCGAGTTCCGGACCCCGACCACCCCGTTGCTGGCCAACCATCGCAGAGCGACGCTGCGGTCGGCGGACGACGTCCGCGACGCCGTGCTGTCGATGACCGACCGTGTCATGGACTCGGAGGGCACGGTGGAGGAGATCGCCACGACACGAGCGGACCTCGTGCTCGAGTTCGGGTTCGGGAACCGATCCGTCGAGTTGCTCAACGCGAACGGCGCGACCACCCCGGCCTCGGCCTGGACGTCCGACGACGATCAGATCCTGACCGCGATGGCCGACTTCGTCCGGTTCCGATCCGCGGTGACGGAGCTGCAGGAACCCGCCACCACCGTCGAGGAACGGCACACGACGCTGCTCCGCGACCTCGTCCGTGCAGCGACCGACCCGCTGAGCGCCGCATGGATCCGCCGCGCGGTCGGAGACGCCGTGACGGACCTCCTCGTCGGTACGCGGGGTGACGACCACGCGGGGCTCCGCCGGTTCCTCGACCTGCTGCAGAACACGCTCGCGCACCGGGCCGACATCGATCCGGACGTGCTCGTCGCCCGTGCCCGGGTGAAGAAGCGTCTCACCGGTGACACCGTGACCCTCGGACACGCAACCACGGAACTCGAGCTCCTCCTGCCGGACGGCCGCGTGGAGACCCGCCTGCTCGCCGAACCGGCACACGCGGAATCGGTCGTCTTCCACTTCGAACACCCGCACGACGCACGCCTCGACGACATCATCCGGAGCTCGGCGCGCCTGGCTCGAGCGCAGCCGATCGCCGAACGCATCCACTCGGAGCTGAGCAAGGCCACCGCCCCGCTCCACGACCGCGGGTTCGGGAGGCTCAGCGTCCGCGCCGCTGTCGCGTTCGTCGCACAGCGGACCGCACTGTTCGAGTTGACGCGCACGTACCGGCCTGCCCTCATCTCGCAGACGGATCACAACGTCGCCGGCGGCGACCGTGCGGGCTGGCTCGTGGCGCTCGCCGTGGCCGGCGCCGTGGACGCGGCGGCCATCGTGCCGTTGACAGCGCTGACGTTCGCGGAGGACGACCACGGAAGGACACCGCTCCAGCTCGACGTCCTCGTCGCCAGCCTGGACGACGCCACGATCCCGGTGCTCTCCCCCGACGGCGTCCCGCTCCGGACCCGACGTGAACTCCAGGACGCAACCCTCCGCGTGTTCAACGACGCGGCCCTCGACCGGCCGGAACACCCCGTCCAGCTCAACGGTGCATGCCTGGTCGTCTCGCTCGGGTCCCGTCTCGCACCGTACCGCGTCCGCGCTCTCCCGCACCGCATCGAGGTCATCTCCGTCCGGAACCCTGCAGAGCTCTGGCGGAAGGGACTCAATGACGCCCTCGACACCGCCGACGAACGCACGGCACTGGTCCGATCCGACGAACGAGAGCACGTCCTGCGGTACGCGCAACACCGGAAGATCCTCTCCAGCACGGTCAACGCGTACATCGAACCCGGGGAGACCGTCGTCGGGTTCGGCGCCGGCGGCAGCGAGTCGATGACCATGTTCTTCGAACGCGACGGCCACACGGGGAAGCAGGTTCGGAAGGTCCTGAGCGACGCCCTGACCACCGTCAACTGGGATCCCGCGGGCACCGGTGTGATGCTGCCCCCGTTCGCGAAGGCGCAACGGCAGGCCGAGTACCTGCAAGCGTTGCCGGACGAACTCGGGACCGTCTTCCCGCAGGTGGGGCGGATCACCGCCCGCGAGTTGCCCGTCCCGACGCACCTCGCCGCCGACCGGAGCGAAGCGTTCCGTGAGCTGATCTACGAGATGTCCTACGTGCCCGGCGAGGAGGTCAGCCGCTGGGTCGAACGCACCAGCCCGCCTGCTGCGGTCATCGCTCGCGTGTACGAAGTGATCCTCGACGTCCTGCACCGACGCGTCCACCAGCATCGACGAGTCCCAGCACCGGGCGGCACGCTCGAGGAGCAGTACTTCACCAAGATCGAGCGCCGACTCGACCTGGCGCAGCGCACCGCGCCGCGCACCTTCGGTCCGTGGTTGTTGGACGCGGACGAGATCACCGTCAACGGGCACACCCTGCGGAACATCGGCCCCCTGCTGGCCGCCTTCCGCGGTCACGCCGGGTTCCAGGAGGTCCTCGAGCCACGCTTCCACGCACTCGTGATGGGCGACACGAACACCGAGAACATCAAGGTCGCACACGTCGAGCCGCTGCTCGAAGCCCAGCGGCTCATCGAGTCGGGTGCGGATGACGTACAGGTCACGGAAGCACTCGATGCGATCACCGCCGAGTCCATCGGCGTGATGTTCCTCGATCCCCGCGCCATCGGGTACCGCTCCGACGGCGCCGCGACCCGAGACGACCCGATGTACGACAACAAGCCCTGGCACAACTCGCTCGGCCACTACGACGAGATGCACTACGAAGAGTTCGATCTCGACACCGACAGCGTGAAGGGCACCCCCACGATCGACATCCGGTTCCGTCCCGGCAACCCGTACCAGCGTGCGTACGACGTGCGGGACGTCCTGGAGCACGGCACCTCCGCCGACTCCGCCACCGGGTTGGAAGCGCACTTCGCCCGCGTGATGCGCGCCGTCTACCGGCTCGACGACCCGGAATCGGCCGTGCACCGGGACGATCCGCACTGGCTCACGCGGTTCGTGTTCACGATGGGCACCCACTTCGCAGCGATGCCGCCGTTCCACTTCCTCTCCGAGGTCGACGGGTCCCTCACCGACACTCCGCTCACCCAGCGCCGCCCCGTCGCGATCTACGCCGAGGGGATCAAGTGGCTGAACTGGGCGCTGGAGATGCTCGAGGGGACCCGTACGGAGTTCCTCGGCCTGCCCGTCCCACCGCAGCACCGTCCCTGACCCTGGCTGCCCCAGCTGCCACGAATCTCCGACCCCGTTCCTGGAGGAACACCATGACCAGCCCAACTCACCAACAGCTGCCGGTCGCCGGCCTCGACGACCTCTCCAACGAGACCCGCACCATCGCTACGCCCTGGATCCGGATGCTCCGTGGCATCGGCCTCGGGCAGTACCCCATCGACTACGACGCGGCCATCGCCGATCACCTCCGCGACACGTTCACCAGACTCACCGCGAAGGTCCCCGGCGATGCGTACACGACGTTCAGCGAGCACCTCGCCGACTTCGTCCTCCGCACCGTCGACCCCCATGCCGAAGAACGCGGCGGGTACACCGAGACCCTCGTCCTCGTGGGCGCCGTCCGTGCCATCCCGAACCCCTACTACCGGGCCCTGGCCGCGAGCATCCTCATGGACGCCTTCGCCAAGCTCCGCCTCGGATCGCTCCTCGTCAGCGGGCACCTCGACTTCCCCGCCGAGGCGCTCGACATGCTCGACCAGATCACCCCCGACGGCATCGCCGACGAGAACCAGGGACGACACGGCGAGTACGAACGCGTGTCCGCATCGACGGCTGTGTTCCTCGCCGTCGGGCAGCTCGGGCTCCGCAGCCGCCTGGTCACGCCCGGGCGCAACCGCATCCTCGAGGCCCTGGACCTCCTCGAGCGGATCCCCACGCCGTACTTCTGCGGACGTGCCGGCGGTACGCTCCTGTCGGTCATCGCTCTGCTCGACTACACCGAGTACATCTTCGACGGTGACCGCGACTACATGGCCGAGGTCCTCGAGTACCTGACCCGCGCCGACGAGATCGGCAACTGGCCGGAGTTCCACAACCACATCACGACGCCCTGGAAGAAGGTCTACCCGCTCCTGACCATGCTCAACGCCGTGGCCATGTGCGGGCGCGCCGAGTACCTGTACCGACCCATCGACGCACTCGCCGAGGTCACGGCACTCATGGACCAGATCCCGTGGGAGATCCGGGTCCACATGGAGCAGTACGCCGTCATCGCGCTGCACAACCTCGGCCGGTTGGGCGATCAGGTCCCGGACCTCGACGCCCTGCTCGCCGACATGGTCGCGGTCTTCGACCAGATCGACCCGGGCGAGAACTACTCACCGCGTGGCAATGCCTTCCCGTACGTCATCGAGGTCGCCATGATGACCGGCCGGATGCACCTCGTTCCCGACACCGCGCTCAAGCGGATGGCGGACTCCTTCCCGGACCTGATCCGCACCGAGCACGACGTCGCGAACCGCGCGTTCCCCGTCAGCTACGTCGTCAACATCCTCGGCGAGATCGGCCGACCCGAGTACGCCTTCGGGCCACGAGCACGGTACGAGGGAGCGTCGGCCGTCGAATGGTTCGTCGACAACCTCTCCGACGGCGGTGTCGTCGAAGGAGACCGCATCACCATGTTCGACCATGCGCTGATCAGCTCCGCGCTCCGCCTCCGCGGCGCGCACGCACCGGAGACGGCGCTGTACCAGTCCTTCCGGTTCCCGTTCAACGACCGCAACCCGGCACGAGAGGTGGAGCCCGCGCTCGCGGACTGATCAGCCTCCCCGGTCCACGACAGGGCGCCCCGTCAGCTTCTCGGCCGACGGGGCGCCCTGCTGCGTGTGCTGTTCGACCGGCTGCTCCTGAGCGCTCCGTCCGTCACGCCGGCGCACGCGACGTCCTCCCACTGGCCGGTGCAGGTCTCCGGGAGGGGTGCCCGCTCGAGCGGACGCGCAGCCTGCCGACGCCTTCGGGAGGATCCCGCTCCCGCTGCGCAGGCCCCGTCGCCGGACGGACAGCTCGGAGTTGGACGGTCGACGACGGTACCGGTGGCCGCGAGGGCCATCGTCTCGCGAACCCGGGACCAACACAGAGGCGCCCTCGNTCGCGAGGGCGCCTCGTGGGTGGAGGCCCCGCTGTCACACGTCTCGGGTGGCTGCGGGTGCGGCTGGCAGCCTCAGCAGCAGACCGACGACGACGGCGCCCGCGATGCAGAGCGCGGCGTCCACGCCGATCGACGCCTGGATGCCGGGCAGCAAGGTCGCACCGGCGAAGGCGGTGACGATGGCGGAGAGCACCGGGGTGCCGAGGGTGATCCCCACCTGCTGGCTCATGGTGATGAGCCCCGTCGCGAGCCCCTGCTGTTCGACCGGCACGCCAGCGGTCGAGGTGACGGTGTAGCCCACGATGGCGACGAGGTTCGCAGCACCGCCGATGAAGGACACGACGAGCAGCGGAACCACCCAGGCGGAGCTGTCACTGACGAACGCCAACGGCAGGGTCGCTGCACCTTGGACGACGAAGCCGATGACGATCGCACGCTTCGAGTTGGTCCGGCCGATGACCCGGGGGCCGAGGAAGCCGCCGAGGACGGTTCCGACGCCGAGGAACGCGAAGATCAGACCGGCGACGACGGCGCTGAACCCGAGGATCTCCTGCAGGTAGAGCGTCAACGGGAACACCAGGGCCGTCTCGGTGGCGAACGCGAGGAGTCCCGCGAAGTTCCCCCAAGCGACGTTGCTCCGCCGCAGCAGCGCGGGCGAGACGAGCGGTTCCTTCACCCGTGATTCGATGGCGATGAACGTCGCGAACAGGACGGCTGCGACGGCGATGGGCCCCCACGCGGCCGGTGTCCCCCAACCGGATTCGCCCGCGGTGGTGATGCCGAAGACGAGCGCGACGAGCGCGACGGTGACGACGATCGCGCCCGGGAAGTCGAGCTTCGGACGGCGGCCGATGGCTCGGTCGGTGAGGACGACCGGGGCGACCGCGAGCACGAACACGGCGACGATGACGTTGATGAAGAACGCCCACCGCCAGCTGACGAGCCCGGTCAGGACACCGCCGAGCGCAGCACCGGTGGTGAACCCAGCCGCCATCAGTGCGCCGCTGAGTCCGAGCACCCGAGCCCGAGCGGGTCCTTCCGCGAACATCGTCGTGAGCAGGGCGAGTGCGGCTGGAGTGACCATCGCGGTGGCGAGTCCTTGCCCGATGCGAGCTGCGATGAGAACCGTCGGATCGCCGGCGACACCCGCAACGAGCGAGGCGACACCGAGGAGCACGATGCCGATGAGGAACAAGCGCTTGCGACCGAACAGGTCCGCGACCCGCCCGAAGAAGAGGGTGAAACCGGCCGCGCAGAGCGAGAACGCGGTGATGATCCACTGCAGGTTCGCTGTCGTGAACCCCAGGTCACGGCCGATGTGCGGCAGGGCGACGTTGAGGACGGAGAAGTCGACGGCGAGGGTGAAGTTGGCGGTGAGGAGCACGGCGACGGCGAAGCGCTGCCGCCTGCTCGTCCGGACGGGGACTGGTGGAGCGTCGGTGAGTTCGTTGGCAGTCATGGTCGTTCTCCTGTTCTGTGGAAGGCTGCGGGAGGCTCAGCGCACGTCGGCCAAGCGCTGCGACCGGTTCGTCGAGGCGAGCGGCCGGGCGTCGAGTCCGGTCACCGCAGCGTGGACGTCGTCGAGGGCCGCTCTGCGAGCCGCGTCGTCGAGGTGCGCGGGGCCGAACGTCACGATCGGTTCGAGTGCGTCGTACCCGACGAACTCGAGGACGCCGCGGTTGATCGGGAAGAGGAACTGGTCGAGGCCACCGAACGCGCCGTCGGGCGTGAACGCGGCGGCGGGCCCACCCGTGGTGGTGAGGACGACGGCGCGTCGTCCCCGGAGCGCGGCCGTTTCGTACAGCCCGGCGTCACCGCCGCTGACCGCGCCCATCGCGAAGACCCGATCGAGCCACCCCTTCAGGATCGCTGGGAAGGAGAACCACCACAGCGGGAAGGACAGCACGAGCAGGTCGGCGCGGAACACCGCCTCGAGGTCCGTGCGGACATCGTCGGCGAGGGTGCCGGCCCGGAAGGCGTCCCACTGCTCGCGCTGCGGTTTGAACGGCCCGTCGAAGGGGGTGAACTCGCTGCGGTCGAGGATAGGCCCCCAGTCCTTCGCGTACAGGTCGATGTACTCGACGTCGTAGCCGGAGGACCGCAGTGCGTCGACCGCGATCCGTGCTTGCGCGCTGGAGAACGACGCCGGTTCGGGGTGGGCGTGCACGACGAGCGCCGTGCGTCGAGGTCTCTGATGAGTGCTCACGCGCCCATCATATTGATGAATCGCGTTCTGTCGATACGTTTACGCTCTGTCGAGCGCTTGCGACGCGATCGCATCCGCGACACGACGCAGCAGCACCTCGTTGCGCTTGTAGTGCGTCCACTTCCCGATGCGCGTCGAGGTCACCAGGCCAGCGCGTTCGAGCGTGCCCATGTAGGACGAGATCGTCGACTGCGAAAGTCCGGTGCGGTCCTGGATGTGGCTCGCGCAGATGCCGACCTCGACGCGGTCGGCGATCGGGTCGTAGTCGGCGAACTCGACCTCGGGGTCACGGAGCCACTCCATGATCTGCAGCCGCGTCGGGTTCGCCAGCGCCTTCAACGCGTCCACGAGCTCGACCCGGGAGATGTCGGCCTTGTCGTCCACTGCGTCACAACCCTTCGCTACCGTCGCACCACTATATGTCGATGCGTCCGCGCAGAGGCCCAGTCGCCGGCGAGCGAGTCCGCAGGGGAACCGATCGATGGAACATGGCTAGGAGCTCTAGTGAACGCGCGCTGTGAGCGGACGAGCGGAAGCACCGAGCAACTTCCCCTGGTTCGTCGAGGGCCGTTCCGGCTTACCTCGACGAGCAACTCCCCCGCATTGACTCGCGCGAACTGCCGTCGTCGCTGTTCCGCATCGTCGGAACGGCGTACTGGCTGCGCGACGACGAACGGGCTCGATATGGCGGTCAGGAATACGAATTCGCACGTGAACCCGAGAACGAGAATGACGAGAATGCCGTCGCTGTCTACGGCCAAGGGCGGAAGGTCGGGCATCGCAGCGCCGCGAAAGCCGCCGCACTTGCTTCAGATCTGGACCGGCTCGGCCCTGCATCCTTCGTCGTGCCCGGCGATACGAGCATGAAGATGTGGGTCAACATCCCGCGGGTGCCCGGGCTCGGGGCGTTCCAGCGAAGCTAGCTTTCACCGCTAGAGAGCGCATGGAGCTACTGGTAGCCCTCGGGATGCTGTCGGCTCGGTAAGCCTACGAGAGCGACCTGTTGGTCGACTATCGTCCATACTCGATCGGGGTCAGCTTCCCGAGACCGTGTCGGCGTCGCTTCCGGTGGTGCCCTCAATCCAGGTGATGATCGCCACTCAGCGCTCTCCGGGGCTCGACTAGCGTTTCCGGTTAGCAGTTCGCGATCCCGCTGTCGTGCGACGGCTTGCCACGTCGCTGTCGGAGCCTCTCCGTAGGGTTGGAGGGTGACTGAGGACCATTCCGACCGGATCGACGCTGTCGTCGCTGACACGAGCGACTATCACGACATCGCGATGCTGCTGCAGGACGCCGCTGATGACGATCGGTTGGTGCTGCTGCTCGCAGACGTCATGCAGATGATGTTTGCCGCCGGTGTCGACGGTGAACGGTTCATTCCGTTCGCGACGTTCACGGACGGGTCCGCGACGTTATCGCCGAGTCGCATCACCGAGGACGACATCGCTCTCCTGCGGACAGTGCGGTCCGCAAATGCTGCCGTGGAGGCGCGCGTCGCGGATGTGTTGTGGGGGCGAGTCCGGGGAGCGGAACGCGTCGCGCAGGCTCACCGCGCCGTCGATGCGTACATCCGACTGGCGGAGACGACCGAATGGCATGACGCCGCCACGTACCTGCGCCGGGCGCAGGAAATCGCTTCCCGATTCCGAGGCGCCGATGACAATGCACGTGAAGACCGAATTCAGACGATTCTGCGGACTGCCCTCAACAAAGCCGGCACCGTCCGCCAACTGATCGGTGCAAGCAGTCTGCTCCGTACCGGTACCGTCGATCAGCCGCTGCGGACAGAAGCGGTCGAAGCATTGACGGCAGCGTCCGCGTCGGCAGAACACGAGGAGGACTTCCCGCTTGCCCGAGATGTAGCGTCTGAGCTTCGAGCGTGGCTGCCTTCTGAAGATCCCGCCCGTCACGACATCACATCCCGTATCGCCGACTTGTGGGTGCTGGAGGCCGACTCCCGCTTCGATGGGATCACCGGTAGCGCACTTGTCGCCGCGTCGTTCGTTGAGAACGCAATCCAGACGTTGCGGTCCATCCCACGACGTCATCGTCTCCGCGTCGATGCCGAGAATAGGATCGAAAATCTGCGCCGAAAGATGGGCAACCTGAACGAAGCGGCGATGGATGAGATGACGGCGGTCGAGTCGGACCCGGTCGACCTCAGCGGAGCGGCAGCGGAAGCGAAAGCACGCGTCTCTGGTTTCGAGGCGCTCGAGGCGCTTGCGCAGTTCGGGTACTTGTTCCCGCTCGCCGATAATGCAACCGATCGTGCCCAAGCGGAACGCATCGTGGCAGGCTCCTTCTCGAGCCTGCTCTCCACGACCACATTCACTCGTGATGGCCGCGTCGCGGACAAGTCATCCACCGAGGATGCGGTTGACCGGCAGATGGGGCAGGACGGACAACTGCGTCGGCATCTGTACACCGTCGGGATGATTCTGCCGGCGTTGCACCAGCTGCGGCAGGAGCATTCTCTGTCGCTGCCCCACTTCCATCGCATCGCGCTCGCGTCTGCTGTGGTTCCACCTGGCCAGGAGCAACTAGTCGCTGCGGGTCTGCACGCTGGATGGAATCTCGACATGGGTGTCGCCGTGCACCTGCTGGTGCCACGGTTGGAGGCGATCGTCCGCCACCACCTACAAAGCGCCGATGTATCGACCACGGAGTTGAAGCCGGACGGCCGAGAACAGGAACTCAGCCTGCCAGCGCTATTGAGCAAGGCTGAGACCGCCGAGGTGTTCGGGGACCGTGTCGTATATGAGTTGGAGGGTCTGTTCGCGGGACGGTTCGGCGCGAACCTGCGCCACGATGTCGCTCACGGTCTGGTCGACGACACGACCGCTGGCACAGTGCTCTCGGTGTACGCGTGGTGGCTGGTGTTGCGCCTCGTGCTCACACCGTTCTTCAATCAGCTTGTCGCTACGCCCCCACCAGAATCGGCGACTTGAACCGGCAGGGCCAATTTGAGGTGACTGTGTTGCTCGCGGTCGGAGGCGTCCGCCCGGACCTGGGATGCTAACGCGCCGACGACGGAAAGTGGTCGTACCGGTGGTGCGGTTAGAGTGAGCCTCCGTAAGCTCTGGGCGGATTAAGGGTCGGCAGCGCGCTCCACGAGGCGCAGCTGCTCTGTTCTTGACCGCGGGGCTGGAACCGCTTGAACCTTACCCGGGGGTTGACGCGCCCCGGCGGAGCCTGCATCTGCGATGCGGCGGAGAGACGTCGCCGACGTACACGAACGTTAAGGCCGGGAGCCGCGGATGCAACGCGTGCTTCAGGCGAGAGCTCGCGGAGCAGCTCCGGATGCCTGAGGCGGACGCGCTCGTGATCATGCTGGAGAAGGGGCTCGACCGGCAACCTGTGCCCTTAGGGTCCGGGTTCGTAGTGACCTCTCGCACCAGCGACTGGTCGTCCGGGACCGTCCTGAAGTGCCACGGCGCCGGCAACAGCTCACCATCTCTCAGCGACCGGCGCTCCGAGCAGCTTGCTCGCGTCTGACGAGCGCCCTCCTGGCTAATCACCAGAGTACGCAAAGGCTTCAAGCGCACTACCACTCGAGGCTCGAACCGAATAGGCTGCTTTCGACTCCGCCGACTCACTTTCGAGGAATCCCTTTGACGACAATTCGTGAGATTCGTATTTCAAATCTAGCCGGGCGCTCAGAGGAACTTCATGAGTTTCTAAGACCAGACGTCAATGTGTTCTGGGGCCTGAATGGAACCGGCAAAACTACTCTACTCAAAATCCTCCATGCAGCGCTGCGGAACGAGACTGCCACGCTGAAGCACCTACCCTTCAGCCGCGCGGAGATTCGCTTCTATTCCGAACATCGTGACGCGGATATAGTCCGAACCTACGACAAGACCGGGTTGAGCATCGAGTCGAACGATCAGCCGACATTGTGGACGTCATCCTTCACCGAGCTCGACGCTGACGACGACAGAGTCAACGGCCAGCTAACTCCGGACTCAGGGTGGGATACGAAGTGGCTTGTTGAAGGGGATGAGAGCACGCCCCTCGACCGGACCTTCAAGCACGCCTACCTGCCGATCTCTCGCATGCTTGGTGACCGTCAAGGATTCCGGCAGCACGAGGACAACGACCAACGTTTCGCCCGCCACGTGAACCAAGTATGGAGTGCGTACAGCTCGAAGAGCCTAGCTAGCGTTCGCGATACGCAGCAATACGGCCTGGCGGAGATTCTCGCGATTCTCTTCAACGGCTCGCCCGCTACACCACTGGCTCAGCAGGAAGAATCACAACCGGATCCGGAGGCGGCAGCCGCGTATCGTCTGGTCTCGGACTTTATGTGGGACCAACAGCTCGTCCTTCCACTCGGCCAAGAGGACTTCACCGCCCGTTACGAGCACAGTGACAGCCACCGCTTGGTTGTAAGCAAGATTCGCGAGATCATGGCTGAAGTCGATGAGATTCTCGCTCCACAACGGGAGCTACAGGCAGTCATCGACGACTCATACATCGGAAATAAACATCTCGTGCTCTCGCGGAGCGAGACAGTCAGACGCAACATCGGCATCGAAATCAATCGAGAGACAATTCCCCTCGGGGCACTGTCATCTGGGGAAAAGCAGCTTTTGCAGATCTTGCTTGAGACTCTAGCAGTTGAAGAGTCGACCATCATCATCGACGAGCCCGAGCTATCTCTTCACCCCGACTGGCAGCGCGGCCTCGTCGCCTCCATGCGCCGAGTGAACAGCCGAGCACAGTTCATTCTCGCAACTCATTCACCCGACCTCCAAGTCGACGTCGACGACGAGTCGATCTTCGAGCTGTGACTAAATTGAAGCGCGACGCCGCATTCTGGGCGCGACGCATGCGGATGAGCCGTGTCCGGACGTGGGCGATTATTGAGGGCACCCATCACGACGCACCGTACTACGAAAGCGCATTGGTCTCTGGCGCAAAAACAACTACCACAGTTCTCGAAGCCGAAGATATTCTAGTAGACGGCATCGCGGCCGGCGGGAAGGTGCACGCGTTGAAGGTTTTCAGCGAACTCGATCGCCTGAACGCTCTCCAACAAGAAAATCGTCAAACAAAGATCGACGTTATTGTGTTTGTGGATCGCGACGACGATGCCTTTTTGAACCGCATGATTACTCATCCGAATCTGCACTACACGCTGAACGCAGATGTTGAATCTGACATTGTTTCGGCGGCCGACCTGCAAACGGCGGTGGCGCACAGCTATTCCATTCCTAGAGCGGACGGAGTCAAGTTCACGCCGTCGGCTCCGCATGAAAGCCTTGCGAGCCGGTGGGCTGAATGGATTATCCTGCGCTTGGCGTCCGCCGCCTGCGAGTGGTCGGACACTCGCTTTGCTCAGCCATCACAGGTAAACGTTCCGCGGTTTAGTGACACCGTCGACACGGATGTGGTCAATAGAATCAGTGACCGCGTGCGCAAAGCCTCGACGCAATGGGACACGGAGTACAGTAGAGCGCGGGCGTTCTTAGAAAGCGAACAGCGAGTAGGCCGGCATGGAGCGCACGTCAAGGGAAAATGGCTCGCGCCCTTCATTCTTCATGAAGTCGAAAAAGCAATGCGCCCGTTTCGCGCCATAAATCAGGTAAAGAGTTCGACGCTACTGGTCAGTTGCCTCGGAACCATCGATTTCGAGCGGCTGTGGGCTGCTCGGTTTGCGCGATTGGACGTGCTCCTCACGCGGTAGTTTTGATTGGTTCGTTTATCACGGACTGCGTCATCACCATGCTTTAGCTCGTCGCTGCGTATTGGCATCCCGCCGGCCGGGCCGCTTCTTCGCCGAGTCGGAGTCGGTGACGGAGTCGGACAGGGCCGAGATGGTGCTGCCGTTTCCCCTTGCTGCTCGAACCCTCCGGGAGGCCTACATCTGCGGAGGTTGACCAGTGGTGGCACCTCTCGCAGGTCTCGCACGGCGCCCTCCGGGCGAGCGGGTCGCTGGGTGACCTGATCGCGGCGCGGAGCCGTGCCGAGCTTTCAGACGTGTCCGCGCCTGACCCCGATCAGATGCTCGCGTTCTTCGGCGCGCAGGTGGAGGGGCTGCTGCTGCTCTCGGACAGCGTGGGAAGGCCTGATGACCTGTTCGCATGGTGCTTCACGACTCGCGGTGCTACGGAGCGTCCTCGGGCGCTTTGTCGTCCCCGCTTCGCGCAGCCTGACCCCTACCGAGATGTCGTGAACAACCTCACGGCGGTCCTCGCTTGGGCGCAGTAGCACGAACCTGACGACACCACCGAAGTTCGGCCCGGGATGGCGCGTGCAGACGTCGACGCTGTTGTCTCGACGCCGTCGTCCAACCGCGACGCCAAGCGCGCGGGGGCCGGCATCAGAGTTGTCAACGTCGGGGCGACGTACGGCGCGCCGAGCCGGGGAGGACGAGCCTGCCAGCCAGGTCAGGCCGCACATCCAACGGGCGCACTGGCGACGCCAGCGTTTCGGGTCCAGCCTGAGAGGGAGCAAGCAAATCCGCATCGCTCCGGTACTGGTGAACGATCACCGGGTCGACATCGCTCCTCGTGAGTACCGACTTCGACCGCGCGAGGTGACCCACAGCGCGATGACCGAGGCAACGGGTAGCTGGGGTCGGAACTCGATGAACAGCGGCCGGCTCGCCGAGAAGGCGCCAGCGAGCGCGTGGGCCCCGATGCTGGATAGCGGGACCTTCGTGATGGAAGTGGGTCAGAACGGCAGCCACGCCTAGGGCGGAACGCCGCCCCTAGGCGCCGAGCTCGACACCCTTCCGCTCGGCTTCGTGGGGCAGCAGGTCCATGCCGGGGCGTCGGAAGGGGAAAAGCGCGGCGACGCAACGACGAGCGTTGGGAACCCAGGACCACGCCCGTACAGTTGATGATTTCTTCCTCGTAAACGCGCCCTCTTGGCCCAGCCCGCCGAGACCGCGCCGAAGACTCCCTCGACGCCGCCTAGTCTCCTTGCCCATGAGCACACCAAGTGAATCTCGCAACTCACCGAACCCGCAGTGTACGTGCGCGCCCACTCCCCACAGCGCAGCTGAGGACGAGCTCCTGGCCGCCATCCGCGCGCTCGGTGCCGAAGGCGACTACCTCGTCCGCGGCCTCGCAACCGTGATCAGAAGCATGCCGCCGATCCCGCCCAGATCACGTCAGTCAGTGCACGCCAAGGCGCAAGTCGACACCGGGGCTATGACAGCCGAAGCCGTGGCTGCCGCTGAAGACAGGCTTGCGATGGGCGGGCTCCAGCTCGTGCAAGTAGCCGGTTGGATCGTGAGCGCTTGGGAGACGGTGTCGCTGGATACGGCATCCACGTTCCTGCACAGGACGCCACACGACATCGTCCAGGCCGCGGATCGAAACGAGCTCCTGATGGTCGAGCTTGGCGGTGAACGACGGCGTCCGAGAGCACATCGGACATATGACGTTCGGCCCGTGGACCGGTCAGTGGCGCGACAACGTCCTCATCGAGCGACGGAGCCATCGAGCCGGGCTCTGAACCCCGTCACCTCTGGTCCGGCTCGCTCTGATCGCCGGCGGAGTCGTCCTCGTCGAACACCCGGCAGTCGACGGATGCCACTCGCGTACCATGACACCCTCATCCGGGGTCGTCCGCACTGCGTCGTGCCAGGGCAGGCAATCCGGGCACGGCCAGATCGTCTTGCCATCCGGCGCGTAGTCGAAGGGCAAGACCGGGGCGGAGTCGGTGACGCGACGCTTCTCGGCCACTGCACGGCTCACTTCCTGCGGCGACCTCACACCGCCGCTCGCTCGAATCGTAGGCGACGCGCGGTCCGGCAGCGTCGGATGCACCTTCGCGACAACCTACGCCTCACCACGACAACTTGGCCTTCGCGATCGACGCTGCACCCGCTCACATGCTCAGCTGCATGTCACTTCAAGGGTCACGATCCACGCCAGTGATAGTGCCCCTTATCCGAAACTTCCGGAGCCCCCCTCGGATGCCCGCAGACCGGCCACCACGCCCGCAAACCGTCATCGTCGCGGCCGACTTGTCCCCACTCAGCGAGGGGACGGTTCGCCCCGGTTGGACCAGGAGGACAACGCGCGCGACGCGCCCGCCTGCCGACGCACCCTCGCTGCGAAGGACCGAGGACGACCCATGGGAGACGGAGGCCGTCGACATCCATCGCGAGTCTGACGACCTCAGCCATGCTGAGGAGTTGGTCGCGACGTCAACCCTGCCGTCGCGGGCATGCACCGAGACTGCAAAAGGTCTCGTAGCGGGATGGCGCACTCTTGGAAACGATGCGACGCTAGCGGCATGGCGTCCTCGACTCCCAGCTTTACGCGCTCCACGCCGCCGGCGCCGGTGCCGCCCGGATCTTTGCCGACCAGATCGGCGGCAAGCTCGACACGCGCCCCGGCCTCGCAGTCGCGCTCGGCGACCTCCCCGACCGCGAGGACGACGTCCTGGTGGTCGACCAACATCGACAGGCTCGGCCGGTCCGTCCAGGGTCTGGTGCGCGTCGATTACGAAATTAGGTCGCGCGCATTCCAGTTCCGTTCGCTGCGAGCGGCCATTGACACCACCGGCGTCGGCGTCGGCCATGTCGCGCGCCGCATTATCGGCCGATGCACTCACGAGGGCCTAGCGGCCGCGCGCGTCCGATGACCGCCAAGTGGGTCGACACCGCCGTCGAGCTTCGCCCCAAGGGGCGAACACCACAGCAGATTGAATCGACGCCCGGTGTCAGCCGATCGACTGTCTCTCCAGCGATCAGCGAAGTGCGTGGAGCAGCGGAGGCGAGTGTATGACCGGGCACGACGTCCACTCATTTGGCGTACCGGTGTCCAACCCTGACATGTTCTGGTTCGGCACCCTTGACGACGTCCACTGGTTCGCGGACCCTGCCGACGATCGCTACGCCGACGATGTGGAACTGCGTTGGGACCGCATGGTCGATCCTCTCGCGTCCGTCACCGAGGCGCTCCGGGCAGGCGACTGGACGGCTCACCCGGACGGAGGCTTCGTCATTGCCGTCGTGATCTCCGGGCTCAGCGTTGAGGAGGAGTCCGTTATCGTCTCGCTGTTCTCCGGGCATCCGATCCAGGCTGACCCGTGGGACACCGAACTGACCGATGGACGGCATCGAACGTGGGGCTTCTGGTCCTACGACCCGGGGCTCGTTCTGCCTTTCGAGTCGAGGTTGCTCGGCGACGAAAAGATCGTTGGCGATCCGGAATACACTCCACCCCATCTCACGGCGCCGCTTCGCACCGACCACCGCGACGAAGCATCGGAACAACTTCCTCAACTCCCAACGGGCGTCGTGGAGCGATCACCGCGATACGTCGCCGCCCTGACGCGACTGGCACGCTCCGAGGACGTTTCGTGACTGACTGGGCCAACCTGCTCTCAGGGGTGGTCGGCGGTCTCGTCGGCGCCAGCGGCGCCGTCGCGACAACGCTCATCACTACCCGGAGCGATCGCGCCGCTCGCAAGGCCGACCGTGACGAGGACCGGACGGATCGCGACGCCGTACGTACGCAGGAGCGCGCAGCGCGCCGCCTCGATCAGGGCCGCACAGCCGCCCGCGACGCGCTCGCGATCACATCCAAGTTCTTCACCAACACCGTCGATCGGCCGGGCCCCAACCACGGGGACAGCTTCATCGGCTACAGCGGGTGGGATGAGATCCGGCGCATCGACGATCTCGCCGAGCTCATCGACAGCGAAGACGTCCGCGGCGCGGTCAGGTCAATCGTGCGTGCTATCGGCACCGCCGGGTACGTAACGATGTTGATCCGCGAGTACGACGACCCCGAACAGTGGGATCTAACCCGACGTCGAGAGCGGGACCTGCTGCTGCTGATGCGCCGGACCCTCGGTTCGTATCTTCGCGACGAGGAAGACCAGTACGCCAACTTCCGCGCAGAAGCGACCAAGGAAGAAGCAGCGGGCGTCAAGGCGTACGACCAGGTTCAAGGGGCTGGAGCATGACGGCCCCGACCGACTACCGCGCCATCATCCGGCGGCTTCTTGCAATCTGGGACACGGAGACGAACCGCACGACGATTGAGCTCCGGGCGGACATCGACTTTCAGGTCACGGTCCTCGTGCGCGCCTTGCCGCCCACGCTGCTGACTGCGGCCGGGGCGTGCTAACGCTCTACGAGACGAGCCAACCGGTCGCGGCCGTCCCGGTGATCAGGTCGCTGATGGCGGACGCAGTCACGGCGGGATGGGTCCTCGTCGTGCCGGATGGCTGGAAAGCCCTCGTCAGCGAGGGAAGCCGTACACGGGCTGCCGTGCTCGGAGACGCGTTGGCGGCGAACGCACAGTGCCCTGATGCCGCCTCGGAGGCTCGTCGTCAGGAGTACGCCGAGCAGGTCAAGGCCTTGGGCGCAGCACCGCCTAGCTACAAGCGGTTCGAGCAGCGGCTCCGCGCACTCGAGGGGACCGAAAACATGTACATGGTGTAGCGGTACCTCAGCGGGCTCAGCCACGCGAGTGCGGAAACGGTCGACCTCTATACGGCCCCCAATCCGGGCTCTCCGCTACAGGTCAGGTACCGCCGACAGGCTGCGCACACCATGGCAGCTAACCTCTTGATCTCCGCCGTGAGCTCGTTGCTGCATGCACTCATTGCGTGGGATATGACACAGGTTGGCCGCACACACCGAGACTCACTCGACGTGGTTGCGAGCGAGCTCGATGTGAGCAATGAGTGGCGCCCGAAGACATCTAGCTAGCACCTGGGCGGCCGCATACTCACCGGCCGACCTCGGCGCGGACGCGCGCTCGCTTCCTGCTCGAGGAGACGGATCCGTTTCTGCGCTTCCCGCAGCTCGGCCTGCTCGACCGCTTTCACCGACGGGGACGCTGACGACCCGTTGCCCTCGATCCGCAAGCCGCAGCCACCGGGCCAGTTCTCGCGCTTCCGGGCAACCGCGACCACGTCGCGGTGAAACTCGTACGGATACGCCTTCACCATGACGCACATCCTTCAGCAGGAGCCGATGCCCCTACTTGTCAGGAGCCAAGCAAACCTGCACCAGTCCCTGCAGATGGAATGACAAGCGCGCGGTCGCTTTTCTTACCTGAGCAGAGTAGGCGACAGGCACCGCGTTTCGGGACAAATGCCAGATCCCTTCGGAACGACGGGCCCCTCGGTAGACTGGGCCCGTACGAAACGGAGCCCCGATGCGCCAGGTCACCCGCTTCCAGGCCTTCACAATGTCGCGCACCGCAAAGCAGCGCGAGACCGCGTCTGCACACTCCGCCGTCGAGATCCGGCGCGCTATCACCCGCGCTGACGCTGCGCTCGGCGCGGCCGGCCATCAGGTCACCGACGAGGAAACCCGGGAGCTCGGCCGACAGATCGCCGCCGGGACGGTGTCCGGCGACGAAGCAGCGGCTCGCATCATCGAGAAGTTGCGCGCGACTCACCATCGAGGTTGAACAGCTAACGCCAGTAGAGCCTGCGACCCGAAGTGCGGTTGCTCACACCTGCTGCGAGAAGATCCGTTACCGCCTGGTTACCGGAGGAGCTTACAGGATGAAGCGGAAGAGCCCCAGATCCCGTTGTAACGGGGATCTGGGGCTCTTTGCGTTGGCGGGCCGTTTGTGTTTCTCCAAAAGCCCTGTTCAGGGACGAGTGGCGGGGGTCTTGAACCTGGGTTTCCCCCGAGGAGGATCCCGTTTTCCCGCGGGCGGATGAGATGCGGATGGGCGAGCGAGGCGACGCCAACCTGTGACACATGCGGGCCGGAGGGGCTGGTGTGCGATTGCGATCGGTGGGAGGGCGGCCCTGGCCGCGGTTTCGCCGGGTCTCGGCCGGCTGAACGCGACAGTCACCTGAACGAGACCGGTATCCCGATGCTTGGCTTACACGCAGCGCCACCCTGCGATGAGCCCGTCGACCGCGCTGAATGCAGCCCCGGCCTGGACCGCAACTGTTGGCGCGGACCGTTGACTTCGGGCAGAGCTCTCATCGGCCTGAATTGGCTCGCCGACCTCAGTCGCCGAGCAGCGGCTCCACGGCGTCGAGCACGGAAGCTACGTCCGACGATCGAAGCTCGTCCACAAGGAAGATCTTGCTGCCGATTCCGTTCAGCGACGTACCTACGACGAGCCCTCTTTTGCGGTCAGCGATCCAGAACCGGTCATGGAAGTCTTCGGAGTAAGCGACCACGAGTCGTGATCCGGATGACTCGGCTGTCAGGCGTGAGAGGACGGCTTCTTCAACCCAGGAGTGGCTTGCTTGTGCGCTGACGATCATTCGGACGACCATCGATGAGGTGAGGAGCGGCGTAATCAGCCGCGCGACGGTCTCGGCGTATTCAGCAGCGTTGTGGCGGCGGGAATACGTGAATAGGTAGGGATCTACGATGAGCAGTTCGTGTTCTGGTTTGAGCTTGACAAGTCGCGCTTTGAGGAACTCCTCGGCGTCTCGTGGCGGTGCTTTCGGAGAGATGTCTTCCGCGGCGACCATCATTCGCATGAAGGCACTCGGCCCGCGATCGGCGAGGGTTGACTGCACTTGTTCAAGTGTGAAGCTGAGTGGGCGGCGCGCGAAGAGCAGCCGGTACCCGAGCTCATCCGCCGCCTGCGACAGACGCAGCACGTCTTGGTGCGTCGGACTCGGCCTGAGGATGAACTGATTCTCTTCATCGGGGTACGGGTGGTCGGTCATGACCGTTCTTCCCTCGCGCGCTCCCGAAGCGCTTCCAGCTGCGCTCGACGAGCGTTGTCTCGGGCATCGCCGTCGCGGGTGAACACTGCGAGGCCTCCACGTGCGCTTTCGGTCCACTTCTTGAGCTCGCTCCGGATGTCACGAAGCGCTTGAGCTGCGTCGTGGATGGACCTGACCTCAACCCAACGGCGCGTCTTGTAGACACTCCAGTCGAGAACTACGTCAGAAGTTCTCGACTCATGGCCGATGCCTTCGTACGTGAGCTGTCCCGTGAGCCGATCCGGGAGATCTGTGTCGCGGCGGTCGTTCGAGCTGTCCCACACCGTCCGCCACTCCTGGCCGGGAGCAAGGACCGGGATGACGTCAGGAAGCGCGACCGGCTCCGACTCCGCAGTTCCCGGATCGGGCGAGCGTTGCGGCCAAGGGTCCAGCGCGATTCTGACGTTGGTGGCGCTGGTCTGTCCGTAGTTGCGGATTACCAGATCGATGAGTAGTTGGGTCGCGCCGCTGGGCTCCGTGTACATGACGACGTACGGCTGCGCCCGTTCGGTCTCGAGAGCCGCAGCTTGAGTACGCGCGGCTTTCGCCTCGAGAATCTGCCCGCGAGCGAAGAGCAGGGCGACGAGTGCCACCGCGAAGGTCGCGACCGCAGCACCCGCGCCGATCCAGTCAGTCAGGGACGGGCTCATCTCGCTCCTCCGGAGGCATCCGACTCATGGTTCCCAAAAACCGGGAAGGCGCCCTCCTGCTTCGCTCGCTTCGCCACCGACCAGTCATGGAGAACATGAGTGAGCACCAGACCGCTCCGTGACGGCATCGGCTTGACGTCGCGTTGCCATACCCGCAATACCCGAGCTCGCGGCGTCTGAAACGACACATCCGGCAACGAGGCGAGATCATCATCCGGCTCAAGAAGGTCGCCCTCGACTTCGACCAGGTATAGCCATCCCCAACCCTGTGTGACTCCGTCGAAGCTCCACCCACCCGCAAATACCTGGGCAAGCTCCCGGTCTTTGGTCACGTACACGCGATCTCGCCGTTGCAGTATCGGGCCCTCGACCTGCTCTATGGCGGAAACATCCGCCCTGGTGTACTGGAGTCCGGTCTCCGTCGGAGGAAGAATCAGTTCACCTGGCTCTCGCCCAGGCGCTCCTCCATGCCAGAGTTCGTTCACGCTGCCAGCTTTCCATAGTCGATGGTGTCCACTAATGCCTGCAGCTCCAGCTCGACTCCGTTGCCCGCATCGCGGCCAACGCCCGGGGCTAGCGGTGCCGATATCAAAGCATAGTGGGAGCGTACGCGGCAGACGTTAACTGCCGGTCCGCTACAGTCCCAAGCTGCGAGAGTGAGAACAGGCCACCCTCTCGGGCTCACCCATCGGCGCTGCTTGTCGAAACCATAAGCATCCCCGACGCAGAGGCGGCGTGGGTGAGCGACGATCGATTCGTCGGTTTCCCGCTACGCTGCCTGCATGCGCGTTATCGACATCTCAAAGCGTCGTGTGCAGGTCCTTCTCGACACGGCAGCTCGCTACGAAGCAGTCAACGATGCCCGGAGTCATGCCGAGAACGAGAACCCGACCATCTTTGATCCGAACAACAATCTCGGTGCCATTGTTTGTGATGCGTGGCGCATCGAGACTCGCTTCGCTGTCGACGCGTTGAGTGCCTATTACAGCGCGTTGACGGAGGAGTCCAATCGGTGTGGAGCGCCCGTTCCGCCAATCTCTGCGGTCATCGAGGGGATGAGACAGTCCGTCACTGGCTCTTTGTCTACCGACATCGACGTTGAGGCGTTGCTTGAGCGACTCCGCGAATTGCCGGCCCTGCGAAGCGTCTGAACCGACTGATGACCAACGACGCTTTGCGGCCGTGACCCTCACTCGACCTTGACGAAGCCGGCAGCGGAGGCCACGTCGGTCACCTCCTGAAGGCGCCACGGGGAGACGAACATGCATTCCGCGCTTTGCACCTCTTCAATGAGACGCGATCGTCCGCCGCTCCGGGCGCGTGACACAACAAGGTTGAGCGAAGCGAAGTGTGGGATAGCTTGTTTGCTGACGAGCCATCCGCGCGCCTCCGCCTCGAATGCGGGCAGCATGTCCGGTGCCATCCGTGACTGCGAGAAGCTACCCAGCCTGGCTTGCCCTTCGCTCCCCCGGACGTCGGAGATCGAGTACGGATCGAACCAACCTCGGTTCCACAGTTGGGTGGCGACCTCGCGAAAGCGGCGCCCTTCATCCCAGGTTAGGTCGAGATCGCGGAGCGGATCTGTCACGAGAAGGCACGCATCGCCGCACGCAGCTTGCGCCGCTTCAAGCATCGCAACCCAGTCCTTCTCGCGCACGAAGGTTGTCAACTCAAGGACGGTGCGGAAGACGCCGGCCGCGTCTCGGTAGCACGTCGTTGACCGGATACGCCCATGGGGATGCCCCGGGTCAAAAAGCGGAACGTTGAGAGCGAAGGGCGTCGGGGTCGCGGTGGCAGCGTGCTCGGTCACTCTAATGCTTATGCGGCGAATCCGTGAGGTGGAAGCTGACATTGCGCCGCAGAGTTGCTCCTGAGATGACGTCATCGTTGACGCTGCAGCCTCTTGACTGCCACGAGTACTGCTCGAGTCGCTCCGGGTGGGTCGGTTCCGCAAGAAGCGCGACCTAGCCCAGTCCCGGGTACCGAGCTGGTGCAACGCCGTCGTGAGAAACCGTCGGGCCCCTCGCAGTCGAGCGGCCTTCCGCGACTTGTCAAGCGACACGCCGTCCCAAGTTGACGCTGCCGAGGGCGGCCGCGTACTGTAGGACGCAATTCCCACCAACCGTGGGAACCAACAACTGCATACGCCGTCGGCCCCGTCGGGGCTCGATCAAACCACAGACATGCACGACCCGCTGGCAGCAATCCCGGCGGGGATCCTGCTTGTCGGCCTCAGCACTCGCGTCTGACGCGTCAACTGAGGCTGTCACCCCACGGGGATCCTTGGAGGCGTCGCTTCGCGACGATGGCAAGGGTGTGGTCACTGGAAAGATCTGCAGTCGGCGACTTTTCAACGGATACCTCCTCATTCTGTGAGGGGGTATCTCAGTATTAGGAGTCGCCTCATGGAACCGCAGCCCATCGCTGTTGACCGCGCTGCAACGTTCTCCCACCTGGTCACCACTGTCACCGAGTTGTTCACGGGGGCACCCGGCACGTCCGCCGCGCATTTGAAGAGCGTGCTGACCGCCGGTTTTCCGACGTTCCCGGACGACCAGCGTCGACTCGGTTACAAGAAGTTCATCGACTTCCTTGACGCGGCCGAGCAGGAACAGCTCGTCCGCATCACTCGGGTCGGTGACAATCGTCATCCGTTCGTCAGCCCGTGGGACTCCGCTGCGGCGACGCCCGTTACCCGCGAGGATCCGCCGCGTGAGCATCAGCGGGTGCGTGGGGCGGTGTGGCCCATCGTTGTCGATTGGGAACCGTCCTACGTGCGACTTTGGGACAGCGTTGCATCGCGGGCGTTCATGTACCCGGCTGCCGAAGACGGGTCACCCGCGTGGGTTAGCGATCCCGATCGATTCGTCGCAGTCGAACCGGTGACGCAGGAGATGCAGTTCGAGTGGATGCGCGAGTTCGCGCGTTCGCTGCCGGCGACGGAAACCGACCAGTTGCTGCCGACGATTGGCTTGAATGCGGCGCGCGGCGCGTTCCGAAAGGTGTTGACGGCGCTCGGGCGAGATCGTGCGTGGGCATCCGAGCTGCAGGCGCGAGTCGGCGACCACGTGCGACGCTGGGCGGTCCGCAACGAGGTCAACCCTGGAGCGGTGCTGGAACGCCGGCGGAGTCCTGAAAGCAGAAAGGCCTCCGCTTCTGCGCCGCAAGTCGTCGGAGCTGCTCCGAGCGTGGACGGGCTGCAACCTGCCGAGCAGCCGACACATGACGCGCCCGGTGGTGACATTGTGAGCGATCTTCGTGCGAGACTGCACTCCGTCATCGACCAGATGAGTGCCACTGAACTGTCCGCGATCCCGATTCCGGCGGTCTATCTCATCCAGAAGTGAGAGACCACCCGAATGGGCAAGAAGCCACACAGATCGCTCAGCGATCACGCCCGTGACTACCTCACGGCGCAAGACCTAACTGGTGTGCACGATGCGCCAGCGGCGGTCCAAGCAGCCATCCGCACCTCCGGTGCACCGCTGTTGAACGCATTGAGCGTAGTCTCCGACATCGCCTTCATCGACGACATCATCGGACAGCTGGAAGCCCAGGGACTCGAGCCGGATCTCGCTGCTGCCGCAGCGGTGCACGTCATTTCGAAGCCGTCCCTGGCCCTGCAGCGCGGGGACATTCCCCTGGAGGTCCTCCAGAGCGTCATCCTGCAGCAGGAGCGCGAACGTTCCGACCTGCTCGCCGACAGCGACATCAGGATCGTGCTGCGCGCGTCACTGCTCCCTCAGGTAGAACAACGCGGCGCACCTCGGCAGCCGCCGCGCGTCGAGTCCGTCGATGTGGAGATGGACTTCCTCGACATCACCAACGACGACGACTTCGGCGACGTCGGCCGTCAGTCGCTTGCCTACTTGCGTGAGTACCCGATGCCGCGTCGGGCTCGCCGCGAACGCGACCCGGTGATCATCGTCGCCGGAACCGCGGACATACCAGGAAACGTCGACGTCCCTGCCACCTGGCGTGATGATCTGGGCATCGTCGGTAGTTCGTTCGCCATCGACTTGCGCCTCGAGAGCCAGAGTACGAACGCGCCGGTTGAGGTTCCGAAATCAGCGCATGTCGTCGTCCTCGACCCGGCCGCAGCGCAGCGCGTGCCGAACGGAATTGAGGACCGAACGACACATCTGGACCCGCGGGAGTTGCCCTGGCAGGTGCTTCTGCGCCGCCTGATCGTGACGATCATGGGAGTGACCGACGAAGTTGATCCGCCCCGCAGCCGCGTCCTGGCCGACGGGGAGCGCGTGTTCCACCGGAAGATCCGGAACTCACGAAAGTTCGACGTGTTCGATGCCGGTGCGGACGCACCGCTTTGCGCACATGGCATCGACAGCTTTGAGCCGTGGAAGAAGAGCCCAAAAGCGGCGAAGGGCATGGAGCGCCGCTACGACAACTTCGAGGCGGGCATGCTCCGGCATTGCAACAAGTTCCCGAACTGCAACGTGTACGCCGTGTTCGCCTGAATCACGCCCAGCGAACGACCGAGCCGGAACGGACGAAGATGCTCGGAATCAGTCATCGCCTGCGCCACGGACGGTGGCTCACACGTCGATGCGGCGCCCTCGGGCGTGGAGCCCGAGTTCAACCTGTTCCACCGCTGAGCCGAACGCGATGAGCGCCGACCCAGTCTCCGGACTTCCGCCGGGTAGCCCGGCTCCTCCGTCGGTGGACTTCACCCAGCCCACAATGAAGCAGACCGCGGTCGGGCGTGCTGCAGCTTTCCGGAACGGGCAGTCTCGGTGCGAGCGAAGACCAGGGCGATAGCGTCGTCACGGTCTGGGGCAAAGCCGCTGCTGACCAAGTTCAGTCCAAGGGCGGTCGATACCCCGTTCTGGGGTATCGAGCTCGGACTGCAAGCAAGCGCCCTTCTTCTACCGTGGTTCGAGCGTCGGTCTTGTCCTAAAACGAGGCATTTGCTGCTGAAGGGGTGATGTTGTGGGTCTGTGGAAGTGGCTACTTGGACATCGGGGCCGCCCTGCCAATCCGGAGCCCGTGACCCCGCCGGTCCGGGTTGCTCCCGCTCCAGAGAAGGTTCCAGCCTTCGCCGTCATCGACGTTGAGACCACCGGCCTGTCCCCGCAACGCGACCGGATCTTGGAACTCGCCATCGTGCGCCTCGACGAGTCCGGCGCGGTCGTGGATGAGTGGGTGTCCCGATTTGACCCCGAAGGCCCCGTCGGTGCTACGCACATCCATGGGATCACGCAGGCGGATGTTGTCGGGCAGCCACGGTTTGCAGACGCAGCACCGACCGTGGTGGCAGCCCTGTCGGGTCTTGCGGTGGTGGCGCACAATGCGAAGTTCGACTTGGCGTTCCTCCGCAATGAGTTGAAGGCCGCCGGGTGGAGTGTTCCGTGGATCGCCGCGTACTGCACCTTGGACGCCAGCTACGCGTACCTGCCAGACATGGACCGTCGCCGCCTCGTGGACTGCTGTTGGGCGGTCGGAGTGCGTCTCGACGACGCGCATTCTGCGCTCGGGGACGCTCGGGCAGCAGCGGGTCTGCTCGGCGCGTATGTGACGGTGAACGGCGGTCCGGACCCGATTCTGCTGGAAGCGTTAGCCGCCGCTCGAATTACTGAATGGCCCACGTCGCCAGCACGGCAGCCGTTGACGGCGGAGCAACGCGCTGCCAGCAGCAGTACACGCGCCCGGCCGTTACGGATCACCCCGCCGAAGCCGTCCACGCCACCGTTGCTGCAGCAGCTGACCGCATTGTCTCTCCTGGAGGTCGTTGAGGAGGGTGCGCCGGTTGGCACGACCGCGTACGTGGAGATGCTGTTCGACGCGCTCGAGGACGGCGACATAAGCGACGCGGAAGCGGACGCGTTGCAGGAGCTGATCGCCGAGTTCGAGCTGTCCCCGTCGGACGTGCACGCAGCGCATGAAGCGTTCCTGCTTGCCCTGGCGCACCGAGCGGTCGACGACGGACGTGTCTCCCACGATGAACGTCGTGAGTTGAAGACGGTTGCGTCGCTGCTTGGTGTTGCGGACTCGAAGGTGAAGCAGGTCCTTGACCGGGCGGACGCCGCTCGGCACGCTCGGCTTGGCGCCGGCCTTGGCCCGCTTCCAGACCCGTGGCCGCACGGTGAACCGTTGCGGGTTGGTGACCGGGTGGCGTTCACCGGCTGCGACGAGACGCAGCGTCTCCGCCTCGAACAACGAGCCGAGGAACTCGGCGTCCGGGTGATCAGCTCGGTGTCCCGACTCACGGTGATGCTCGTGACCGACGGATCGTTGTCCGGTGGCAAGCTCGCGAAAGCGCAGGAAATCGGCACCCGCCACGTTCACCCGGACATCTTCGACACGCTCCTACAACATCTGCAGCCGGCAACGGAACGCACCGCCCAATCAACCACCCGCCCTGCCGCACCGGCGCTGATACCAGCGCCCAGTGCTGAAGCCACTCCACCCTCCCCCTCAGCCGTCCGCGCATGGGCCGTCGCGGCCGGACTCGAAGTGGGTGTGCGCGGCCGGCTACCGAAGGTAGTGCTCGACGCGTACGCGGCAGCCCACCGCTGACACCGGCTACGCGGCGGTGAGGTTGCTGCCTGCCTTGCGGCAAGGTCGCTTTGTCCGCAGTGCCTTTGCGCCCTTGAACTATCGGCCGCCATGCGCGAATGCTAACCGCCACCTAAGAAGACCTTCCTGAGCGACGCACCCATCGATAGGCAGGGAAAGGAGGCGGTCGCGAGACTGTCGGTGGCGGCGTGGATCATTCAGGCGTGACGACTCCTCTCACGCACAGGCTCCAGCACCCCCGGACGAGACAACTCCTCGAGCGAATCCGACTGTGGGTGAGCGGCATCGTCACGCTTTCGACGATTGGCGCAATCATCACCGCAACCCTCACTGCGGGCGTAGCACCGTCCATCTCGAGAGGTCTTTGGGCCACGCTGGGGATCGTGCTTCTGCTCTGGGCACTTTCAACATCGACGGTCGGAGTCGTCGCCGCTGCGTTCCTACCTCCGCTCAAACCCTTGCATCAGACGTCTGTGCTCGGGCAGCGCGGATATTCGTTCTCGAAGTGGAGCCTCGCCGTCGGAGCGCTCTTCGGGACGACCATGCTCAGTGCGACGACCAGCTCTATGGTGACCGCATCGGCTACTAGCGGCGACCTGCAGGTTGCTATCACTTCGGTCGGCACAGTGCTGCTCAGCGTCGCCGCATGCGGCGCGTTTTTCTATTGGCTATGGATCCCGTTCGACCTTTGGCGGGCGGGGCGAACCCGGCGGATGCTGGCTGTGCTCCGCGCTGCCGCCGCCTATCGACGAGTTGCCGCCGACCACGAATGGATTCCACTGCCGCCCATCGTTTGCCGGGCAGCAGCGGCCGCTTCACGCTCCGCGACCGGCCTGCTGTTCGCCTTCTACACGAGCGCGGCCGCGGTGCTCATCGCGTTCATCTTCCGCAGTGAATTTCTCGCCCTGATCACCGCACACGTCGTCTGATCTGTTTTTGCCCGCGTCCCACCGGTATGCCGGCCCTCGGAGCGTGTGTGTTCGCCCACCTCGCTCGCTTTTGCAATGTCAGTGGTGTGACTTACCCTCATCTCTACCGCGACGGGCGACGGCCGCTCGAGCTTCGAAGGAGAAGAACATGGCAGATTCAGTGATCAAGAACGTCGAGAAGGACCGTGACGGGGACCTCACCTACGTGGGCGTCTCCGGGCAGTGGAAGTGGACGGTCGCCCAGGTTGCGTCGTCGATCGAGTCGAGGACGAACACGTTCTACGTGATGTGCCCGCAGCGAGCGGACGTCGTCGTCCGGAGCACGGCTGGCGGCCGCAAGTTCTTGAAGACGACCGCTGACACCACCACGAAGAACAACCTCGACAACCTTCCGCCGTTCTGATGGGGATGGGATGCCGCCATGAAATCGTGGCGGCATCCCTGCGGCGCCCGATAGTAAAGCTGAATGGCAGTTGCCCTATGGGGGGGGAGGCCGTCAGTGCATTAGGGCGCGGCTCGCAGTCCAAGGCAAGGCGTCACGATGGCGACATGAACTCAAAAGCGCAACGCCGACGTCGACTCGGTGGACCTCCCGACGGGAACGGCGTGCCCGCGAGCCCCGTCCCGGCTGTCGAAGTCGATGCGGAAGCGGTCTCAACACACTTGGTGCGAACCCCGTGCCGCGGACTCGTCGATCACGAACGCATGGAGCTTCGGCAGCGGTGTGGCGAGGTTGCGGACGACGTGATGCAGCATCTCCTCGACGGTTCCACTGCTGGCAGCGGCGCTATGCAGTAGCGGGATTCTGTTCGTCGTTGCGGCTGCTGCCGGCTCCGTCACGACGAACGCCGGGATCTCGGGGTTGTTGCCGCCGCTGCGGATGAGGCTGAAGCCGGTGCCGGTGAGCGCCTCTGCAACACGTTCGGCGAAGAGCGGGTCTTCTTCCTCGTAGGTCCTAAGCGCAGCGTCTACGTGCCGTTGACGCAGTGGGTGCCACCACGTCCCGTTGGTCTGCCGGCCAACGAACGTCCAGGCGACCCCATCGGTGAAGCCCACGACGACCTCACGGGTCATGTTGCGCACGTCAGTATGCGAAACGGGCTGCAGGAAGACGTCGCCGGACCGGATCGTCACCGTAGATTCGTGCACGCTCCAATCACATGCGGCGAGTCACACCGTCAGACTGTCCGACTTCTTCCGAGCCCATGCCTGCTCAGCATCCGAGAGCGCCTTCGCAGCGAGCGGTTTAACACACTCGGTCCATACCGTGTCACCTGGATGGGTCGCCCAGTCGGGGCAGCTCATCGCGCCAGCGATTCGCAACGCGAGCACATGCTGCTTGCCCACGAGCGTATCCACAACATGCTCGGCACCGACGCCGGCTACGGCGACACAAACACGGCGCAGAGCCGCCTGCTCAGCATCGTCCGGGTCCGATTCGGTCAGCTCAAACGCAGCGTCGACGACGCTTCCGGCCACGGCCTCAGCGGTGACCTTCGCCGCTTCCTTCAGCCGTCTGAGCATGCGCAACGTGCCAGCACACAACGAGCAGAGCACATGTCCATCTCGGACGGCCGCAACAAGTCGCCGTCGCTGACTACCGTTGAGCCCGTCCTGCCGCGCGATAGCGTCGAGCATGGCGTCGTCCGCTTTCGAGAACACGTCGCTCAGACAGGACAGCGCAGCATCACGGTCCGTTTCCGGCCAGTCATGTTCGAGGTGCCAGGTGAGCATCTTCGTTGTCAGGTAGGTCGTGACTTTCGGTCCAGCGTCGGCAGCTCGCGTAGCAATTGCGGTCGCCGCCGGCTTGCGTCTGTCCTGCAGCAGCTTCGCGCGCCGAGACGCTGTCGCAGCCGACGAGAGCGTGAGATAGGAGTACTCGGCCGCACCCTCCCATCCGTGAAGTGCGCCATGGCAGGTTTTGCATTGGCACGGCTTGCCAGACTTGTCTTCGCTGCATTTCCGACTATGCGCCCGATCCCCCATCACTGCATCGTAGTGGGAACATCAGCAGGCAGAAGGCGCCGAGCGTCAACACGAACCACTGGGTCCGCGCGAAGTGGTCAGCGTGAAGCGTGAGAATCCTCGACCTCTAGTCAGGGTTTGCGCGGCGCCCTGCCGCGCACGACAGTTATCCGCACTTGCACGCCGATGTGATAGCGGTCGGGGAAGTAGAGCCGACCAAGCTCGTCTGACATCTTGAAGGATGCGACACTGTCCCCTTCCGCGTATTGCGCAAGGCAGGGCATGTGGATGCTGACGACGTCGCCCGGCTCAGTGTCGTCGATGCGGGTCATTGGCGGGGTGGTGATGAGCCCACCTCCAGAGCTGTCTCCGAGACGTCGAAGGTAGCGATTCCGCCACGGTTTCGTCCCGGAGTTCCGGATCGTCCACGTCTTGGTGAACGGCTCACCTGGCGCCATCAGTTGACCGTCATGGATGGTCTCTGCGATGAACGTTGAGGCGTCGGAAAGTGGGTCGGCGTCGGGCGCTGCGGTCAGGGTCGGGAACGACCGGTAGTACCGGTTGAGCCGTTTCTCTCCGACAACACCGTCGTATCGGCTCGCGATGAGTCCCTTAGCGTGCAGTGTCTCGTCGAGACGGTGGATGACTGCCTCTGATGGCAGCTCTCTTCCGTCTTCGAGCGCCCGGACGACGCGGCGGTCTCTGCCAACTGCGGCGGCGACAGCTTCGACGCTCAGCCCAAGCGCCTCCCGGCGCTGGCGAACCTCCCAGCCGAGCTGCTGCTGTTGCGTGTCATGTCGGCCTGGTTCGGGTCGGGGTCGCGGCATGTCGGTCATTCTGTCGTTGGGGGGAGGTATCCCTCAACGGACGCGACTCTTCAAGCTGTGCTCACCCCTCGTCGGGAGGGCCAACGTTAGGAGTCGAACATGAAGAAGGCAGCGCTCACCCGCCTGGCGGCGGTCCTCGTCGCAGCCGGAGTTGTCGCCGGGGTGTCCGTCGCCGCAGCCGCCCCGGCGTCTGCGGCGACCCGCCTGGGTGGCATGGACCTCGGACGTGTCTGCGCAGTGCAGAACAATGACTCGTGGTGGGTGCCAACACTCGTTGCGCAAAACGCGTACGGGTGGCGGTGCTACAACGACAAGGTCCACCAGTTCCGGTCGATTGACCTCAACGGCGGTTGCCGCATTCTCTACGGCGGAGCCGCCTGGGCGTCTACGAGCAACAGCGCCTCGCCGTACGCGTGGTCCTGCTACCGCTGATGGGCGCCGTCCCCTAATTGCAGCGCCCGGCGTTGGCCCCTCTCCTGCCGCGAATGAGCCGACTTCCGGGAAGCTCCAGGAACCGCTGACACCGCGCGTCAGTCAGCAGACGCACGACGCGTCGAACTGCAGACTGTCTCGACGCTGACAGGCTCGCTACATTCGAGCCGGACGACCGGGTCGCCTCCCCCAGGGCGACCCGGTCGTTTCTCTTTCACGCTGCGAGGTACTTCCCGGTGCTCGCGTGTCGCCGCTGAGGACGCGTTCGTCTGGTCCATGAGGCTTTGAGCGCCAGCCGCCGCGCTTGGTCGGCGCAATCCGGGCAGCCGCTGGGTCCGTGAATGTCGAGGTGGTTCGTGGGGCGTTGCGTGAACGGGCCGTGCGTTCGGCAGAGGATGGTGACCTCCGTGTGCTGGTCCACGAATACGACGGCCGAGTAGTCGTACCGGTCGCCGTGCATCGCGATGGCCTGAGCCTCGAATCGTGCACGGCGGACACTCGCTCTCGAGTTGCGTCGGCCGGAGCAGTCCGGGCAGCGCTGCCCCCGCTTGTGCTCGTTCGGCTCCTGGTCGAAGTCACCGTGGTCAGGGCAACCGATGGTGACCTTCGTGTGGGCGTTGACGAACATGGCGGGCACCTGCTCGTAGTCGTACCTTCCGTCGTGCTTGACGGTTGCAGCGTCGATGAAGGCTTGCAGGCGGACTTCCCGGGACTGGGCTGGCATGGGCGGTGGCTCCTTCTGAAGTGAGGTACCTGCCCTATGCGCGGTCGTGGGGGTGAGTTGTGCGAAGCGGTCGCGTCGTAATCGATACGGTCGTTGCCGTGCATGAGAAGATCGCTCCGTTCCAGCCCGCTCGCCTCCGAGAGGTCTGGCGGTTGGCCTGGGTAAAGGCGGTGGCATTCGCTCCGTTCTTCTGGCCGGCGTCCTGCCGGCGACTCGTGGGTGTTGTGACCTACGTGTCCGCACTGGTCTGGCTTGTCGGCTGGGCTCCGACCGGCCACCTGTACTCCACCCGACGACGCGAGCTCGTCGTCATCGCCGAGGCGACAACGCCGGGGTTCACAGCACAATTCGGTGTGTTCATCGTGGGAGCACTGTTCGCCGTCTTCGGAGTAACGGGCGGATGGGTCGGCGCAGGCATCACCGTCGGTGCCTTCGCTGTCCTCGTCGCCGCACCCTCCATCGTGGCAAGCGTGCAGGCCGTCCTGGACCGAGACGTTCGAAGGGCCCTTGGCGAAGTTCGGGAAGGCATGAAGGCACGGGGCGGTGGGCACACGGTCCTCAGTGCGGCGAAGCCCTCTGGGTGTGAAAAGGGAACGATCAAACGGATTGCGCAGTTCGTCCGGACTCGCCCGGACCTGCAGCCGGCGTTCGCAGTCGCCGCGAACGAGAAGCTTGCCGAGGAGTACGCGGAAGAGATGATGCAGATAGGGGTAAGCGGCTTGGCGTTCGTGGCTTCAGCCGAAGAAGGCCCGCGTCAGCTGAGCGAGCCCGAGCGCTCCGAGACCCACCGCCGGTAGGACCCACCACCAACGCAGTCCGCGCGCTCCGGAGCGGAGAGAGATTGCCCCGCGATGCAGGGCAGGAAGATCAGCAGCACCGCGGACCACACGAGTTCCGGAGCTCGAGCTGCGCCGACAAGCATCCCCGCAAGCACGGCTTCGACCGCGGCTAGCGGAGCCAGGGACACCAAACCCGCGCACATCACCACCAGCGCCGAGCCTGGGTCCTGCGCCGTGCGCCGACTGGCGCGCAAGCTAGCATCACGAGCTGGGGTGCGCGCCGCCTGCCCGCTCGGGCCAGCGCCGGGCGGCGAGAGCGGCTGGTCGAGCAGAGCGAGATGGCGTGTCACAGTCCGTTTAGATGCGGCGAACGGCGGTGGCGATCCGCGTCTACCGTCGCGCATCATCGTCCGGGTTCGCCGTCCCTGCTCCGCGGGCACGGAGGATCGTGATGGCTTCGGTGAGCGCGGCGACAACGTCGACCGTGTCGTCGTAGTCGAGTGTGGCGATCCCTGTGCAGCTGACGATGGTGACGGTGGGCCGTACGTGGATGCGTACTTCGAGGTCGTCGGTGAGCGTTGCGATCTGCGTTCCGTCCGCGGCGGAAGCAAAGCGTGTCGAGTTCATCATCGGTCCGTTCTGCCGGCGCGGGGTGCGGCGGCGTCGACCGTATGCGCGGATCGATCCCGTTCGGGGAGACGCGGTAGGGCTTCGCGACGACAGCAGCAGCAGCAGTCGCGTATACCTCTGGACGCAGATTCGTATGCTCGTTACAATGAGCGTAGAGCGGTAAGGAGTGCAGCGAGGCGGCCGCCGCTTCGTGGTGAGGAGGCGTGTCGATGACCGATGAAGCCGACGCTGCAGGCGCTGAGAGCCGGAGAGCTTCAGAACAGACGGTGGAGCGCGTTCCCCTGTCGTCATTCCGTCATGGAGCGCCGGCACACCTCCGGGACCTCTTCGTCGAAGTCCGTGACGGCGAGGCATTTATCCCCGGCCTGAAGATGGGGCTCGGCGCCCTCACCGTGCAGCGGTGGGATCCGGTTTATGCAGCCGCCGGTTGGACGCTCTATGGCGCGGACCTCACCCTCAACCAGGGGCACCCCTTCGGGTCGATGTTCTACCGCAACGACGCCGACGGCCGTGTTCTGCGCGTCGGGGTGAAGTGGCATCCGCCGGTGCAGCAGCTCGAGTTCCCGGCCCTGCACCCATCGAAGCCGGAACTGACCTCCGACTGCACTGCTGAGGAGGTCGCCGCGGTGGTGTTGGATGCGCGGAGTCGGATCGGGACTCTTGTCGCGGTCAACGCGCAGATCGGGTCGTTCGTCGCCACCGAGGAGTCCGAGAACGCGATCCTCGACGCGTCCGGGCTCGGGCTCGAGCGGCTGTCCGAGGACGACCCACGGTTGGCTGGCGATGCCTGAGCGTGGGGCGGCGCTGCGATTCGAGCCGGTGCCGTTGCGGCTGTTGTCGTTGTCGGCGCAGTTCGACGCCGGGATCTGGCCGACGTTGGCCGGAATGACGTTCACGAACTCTACCGGGCCGAAGATTCTGCAGCGGACCGTCAACTCTCGCACCAGCGAAGACGGGTGGGTGTTCACGCTCCTGAACGGAACACCGTTGTCGGATCCGGCTGACCCGCTGCTGGAAGCAGCGACACAGGTGATGGACGTGCTGTCGGAGCTTCGTGCGGTGGGCCGTGGTTCTGAGGCGGCTGGTGCGGCTGATGTCTGACCGGCGGTGGGTGCAAACCATCCGGCATGAGCAGGCGATGCTGTCGTTGCCGTTCGGGCTTGGCTACACGATCGACATCACCGAGACCCTCACCGCCCTCGCTGCTGCCGGGTTGACCGCACGAGTGGAGGCGTTCGACCGGCTCCGATTCGACGACGGCCGCACGGCGCTTCTCGCCACCCCGGACCCGACCACCACCGTCACCGACGGCGATGGTGGTGAGGGCCGGGTGGATGATGTGATCCTTCTGCCTGGCGGGTCCGAGGGCGGGGTGCTGTCACTGGTGCGCCGATACCCCGACCTGGTGGTCGTGAACGGGAAACGCGGGCGGGTGTGGGGTGACGGGCGGCAGCTGTCCGGCACATCGATGCAACGGGAAGCGACCCCAGGGTGGCGGAGCGTGTTCGCGATCGCCCGCAGCATCGTCATGCACGGCGGCGGCACGCATGCCATCGCGGACCGCATCGGCATCCCCTTCGATGAGGTCCGCGCCGCTATGCCGGCCCTCGGCGCGCACGTCTTCCACACGCCCATCGGGTGGGAAGCCAGGGACCGGCCCGCACTGGTCGACTGGGCCCTCGCGGCATATCCGGGATACGGAGGGATTCGCACCTGCTGGCGCAGGGACACCACCATCGACCAGCAGGCGGACCAGCTAATCGGGCTGGGTGGGGTGATGTCGGACCGGTGGGCGGCGCAGCAGTCCGGCGTACTCGTCCCGCCAGACCGGTTGACCGCGTTCTTCGCCGAGCATCCCGACATGGCCGCGCTCGGCTACGAGCCGGCGTCGGCGGATGACGCGACGGTAAAGGTCGTCATCCCGCAGGACACCACCGTCCTGACCGGCGCTGAGGGGTGCTGCACGGACGACGTCATCACCGCGCATGTCCTCTACGAGGACAGCTGGGTGGCCGCGAACACGAACGCGGTGAATGGGCTGCGGCAGCTGCTGCACTTCCGGTCCGACCTCGCCCACGACCTCCGCTGGCACCCCAGCAGCAGCTGACGAGAGCCCGCTGATGACCTTGCAGCTGCTGTCACTGACGCTGGCCTACGACGACACCCGGTTCTTCGGCTCCGTCATGTTCACCGACCCCGACCACCCCGACAATCCACCGCCGACGGTCCTCATCGACCACGCCGACGGACCGCCCTGGTTCCGCCTCACCAACGTCGACCCGACTGCGCAGGACCCGTCGGTGCCGGCGATGGTCGAAGCGGACCGCATCATGCGGTTCCTCCTCCGCTACACGGCCGACCGCATCGGCCGCACCGCCGCTGACTTCCTGCAGTCCTGATCCGTCCTGCTCCCACCCGTTCCCTCTGGAGGTAGTTGCTGATGATGCGCCTGGTGTCATTGCACCTGTCGAACGACCGGATCCTCTGGGGGCACGTGCTCCTCGAGGACACCGAGAATCCGGACGCGCACCTGGCGCAGATCCTCGTCCGCGCCGTCGACGTCGAGCCGGGGTACGAGCTCTACGACAAGACCAACACGGTCTTGTCGGATCTGAGCGTGCCGGCGGTGCGGGAAGCGAACCGCATCGTGCAGACCCTCCTCATCCCTGCCTCCGAGATCGCGAAGCGGGAGAAGGCCGTCCGGGCGGTGATTCACTCGGGCTATTTGGAAGGGTTCCCGGACGACATGCCCTGGCAGTCGCAGCTGTGGATGTACGCCCGAGGTGAAGTCACCCGCGAACAACTCAGCGCCTACGCCGACGAAGGCCGACAGATTCCCCGCCAACCCGAACACTCCGCCGTCGGCCCGGCAGACGTTCCCGAGGACTGGTGGCAGACCACACGAGCCCGCATCCGCCGGAACCTCCTCAACACAACCCTCACCGAGCCGGAAGTCGCTGCGGCCCTGCAGATCAGCATTGAGGAGGTCGGGGAGCAGTTCGAAGCGAACCGGCTGCTCAGCTTCGACCTCGACGGCGAGGAACGCATCCCCGACTGGCAACTCGTCAAGCCCGCCCTCCCCGAGTTCGGCGACCCGTCGTCGCTGCTGCCAGGCCTCGACGTCCTCTACGCGGCAGCCCCGCAGCCGCTCCTCGACGCGGCGGCGATGACGGAGTTCATGACCACGCCCCTCGACTTCCTCACCGTCGACGAACAGGTCCTGACACCGCTCGACTGGATGCGAGAAGGACGGCCACTCGCGACGATCATCGCGCTGTTCCGCGGACGCCGGTGGCGACCATGAACCCCCGGCCCGACGTGTTTCTCCTCAACGTCGCGTTCGACGTCACCGGTGTGCATGGGCACGTGTTCTTCCGCGACCCACCCAGTACGGAGCTTCGGCAGGTCATCATCCGCAGCACCACCACCGACACCATCTGCGAACCAGCCCACGGCGACACCCGCACCGGGTGGGAACCGTTCCTCCAAGCGACCCGACGGCTCGTTGCACTCATCCGACCCGACACTCCGGGAGAGCGCAGCTGATGGGGGCCCGACTCGAATGGGTCGCTGCCGCGTACGCCGGCAGGCCGCAGATCACGATGCCGTACGGGCTCGGCGACTCCACTGACCTCACCATCGCCCTCTCCGTCCTCAAACTCGCCGGGATCCCCGCGATCATCGAGTCGCACGACACGATCCGCCTCCCAGACGGCCGCCGCGCACGCTTCCCCTCGCTGACGCAGCGACCACGCGGTGAGGAAGCAGACGCAGACCTGCTGCTGCTGGCGCCGCGCACCGTGACCGCGACGCAGATCGTTCTCGCCGAGCAGACCGAAACCGTACTGCTCGTGGACGTCGACCGGCGACGGGTGTGGATCGACGGCGAGCAGGTCCTCGGCGTGCGCGACCGGTGGAAGGACGCCGAACCCATCTACGTCACCTTCGCCGTCGCACGAATGCTCGCCGTCGACGGCTCCACCTTCGACGGACTGGTCCGGACCGGGCTCACCCCCGGGCAGGTGGACGACGCGCTCGCACGACTCGGCAAACGCGTACACCGCACCGACATCGGATGGGAAGCCCGGCAAGTCGGCGGACTCGTCGACTTCGCCATCGCCTGCTACCCCGGACCAGGCGGGGTCCGGACACGGTGGACATCCGACCTGCCGCTCATCAAGCAAGCGGAACGACTCATCCAAGCCGGATGCCGCATCTCCGGCCGCGCCATCTCCGACCGACCCGGCTACCCAGCCATCAGCAAACGGAACATGCCATACCGGGTCGTCGCGATCACCGAGCACGAAGTCGATATGGCGGCGCTTGGCTTCGAACCCGACATGGTCGGCTTCGCGGGGACGGAGCTCGTCCGTCCCGCGGACCCCACCATCGTCCTCACCGCAGCCGCCGCCGGCTATACCGACCGCACCGACGACATCATCACCGCCAACACGCTCCTCCGCGCCGACCTGCGCAACGACGACGACGCAGCCTCGCTTGAGGAAGTACGAAACCGGCTGCAGTTCCTCGCCGACACCGGATACGACCTCAGACATAACCTGCCGAGCTGACTCGCTGCGGGCACTTTTCGTTGCGGGAACTTGCTGACTCTGGGCGGGAACCCGCTCGGCCAGGTTTCGTTACGGGTAACTTTGCCCAATGGCTGCCGCAATGGACCCAACCGTCGGAACGTAGTGTCGCCGGTTCTTCATCCGTACAGTGCGGAGGCTCGGTAGCGTCATAAGCGGGGAGAGGTCGCCATCCGCGATATCGGTGCTCTCCCACATGAGAACCTCTTGCAGCGCTGAGTTGCCGGCGATCGGAGAGATACTTGCGATCGAGCCACAGTCGGCAATCGCGAGGCTTATCAGAGCGTTGAGCCTACTCGTGAACCCGATATCGTCGAGCTTCTTACAAGACTCGATCCACAGTCGAGTCAGCCCGTCATTGATCCCCTCGAGTGAGCCGAAGTCGTGAAGCTTCCGGGCGCCAACGATCTGGAGCTCTTCGAGCTCGTGGAATGCTTCGACGCCGCGGAGCGATGCCAGTGCTGGGCGATCTTTCAACCGAAGTCGTCGAAGACCGGGCGCGTCAGCTAATGGCTGGAGGTCCGCCTCCCCGTATCCGCCAGCGTAGAGATCTCGAAGTCCGGGAAGTGCATCGATAGAACTCGCAATCTGGCTCCAGTTCTCGATACTGAGTCTTTCGACGTGAGGCAAAAGTTCCAGATCGACATTGACTCGCGGCGCAATCGCTAGGGTCGCGCTCCTGAGAACATCTCCGGTCGCGTAAAGGGCGCCGAGGTCCTCAACAGTGCGATCGATCAGCGTGAGATCGGCAACGGTGAGGCCGTGGAGGAAGTCGATTCCACCCACGAAGCCGCGAGCGTAGTTCAGCTCAAGCGCGTCGAAGTCGCCTCCTTCCCACACAGCATGAGCCTCAGCACTCCAGGCCCCTCGGAGGACCAAGCGCTTGTATCCCGACGATCCCTCTTCGATATCGAAACTCATCGAGTGTATCCAGGCCCCATCAAGGCAATCCGTCTTTGACCGATGGGATTCACTTTGTTCAACAAGTTTCCGACTCCACCGAGTTCATCGATCTTCCTTTGCTCCGCAACCTCGCGTGCAGTTTTCCCGCCGGTGACTTCGAAACGCTCCGCCGACGATACTTCATCAAGACTGAACTTACCCGAGACGACGTGCTCTGCCAGGCGACGATCGATGTTGCCAGACTGGCCCACGTAGGTCCCGCGCGCAGTTCGAATCACGTAGATGCCCTCGGTGGGCGTTGCCGGCACAACTACTCCTGGCACTACGTCCGCTTCGTCGGGAGCCTCGCTGCTAGTGCCGCCGTCTCCGTACGCATCACTGCTCGCGCCTTCGTCGCCGTACGCACCTCCGTAAGCCCCCGCTACTCCCTCGAGCGCCCCCACGTGCCCGTGTTCCCACTCCGCGGCCGCCTTGATCCAAGGCCACGCTTGACTGGTCGCCATCGCGTGTTCCCAGAGCGCCTCGTCAACGAGGGCTTGCAAGTGCTGGCGTCGTGCCTGAGCGGGGTCGACTTGCGGAGCCGCCATCCGCGTGTAAGCCTCCGTCGGACACCACAATGTTCCGCCGTCGTACGAGCATCCGCCTCCGGAGTGGACAGGTGTCGGCCGTGGGCGTGCCCGGTAGCCCGGCGGCGGCGTGTACTTGCTCCCATACGCGCCAACCGCGGCGTTACTCCCGTGGGTGACAGGCTTTTGGATACCCCCAGCGCAGTTGGTGTGGAAGTCGAGGGAATCGCTGTATGCCAGGTAGCAGGCGCCTGACGGATCGGCGTTTGTGATGGGACTGTTTGCGCTATAGCTGTACCCGTTGTCCTGCTGGGGATTGTTTGGCGCGAAGACGGGGTCTACGGAAAGGAACCGTCCGAGGGGCGCGTCGTAGGCACGCGCACCGAGTTGGGCGAGCCCAGTGAGTGCAGATTCGCTCTTGTTGAGGAAGCCGTGCGTTGAGGACCAGTTCGTTGTAGCACCTCGTTCGTTGCCGAACGGGTCAACCCATCGACGGGTGATGGTCTGGTCGCTCGCGCCGATCTCAAGGTCGGCGGTGCCATCGATGTCGGTGTCGAGCGAGAAGACCTTGTTGCTCCCACCGTCAGTGGTGCGTTCGTCGACCGATGCTCCGTCGAGGGTGTAAGTCCGTGTTGCGGTGGTCGTGCCGTCAGGGTGGTTGTGCAGCTCGGTGCCGCCAAGGAACAGAGTGGTTCCGGCGTCCGGGTCGGTCTGAACGAGGAGGGTGCCGTCGGCGTCGTAGGTGTCAGCCTGTGTCTTGCCGTCCTTCGTGACGGTAGCGATGCGCCCGTCCGCGTCGTATGTCAGGGTCTGCCCTGGCATGGCGGTCGTGTCGCCAGCCTGGTCGTAGCCGTAGGTGTCGTCGCTGCCGGTGTCGCTGGTGCTGATCGTTTGCACGCCGTGCGGGTTAGCTGCACCGGATGCTGGGTACGAGTAGGGGGACTGCTGTCGGTTCGGTTGACTCCTGACAGGTAGGGGCATGGGCTCCTGCTGGAAGGATGTGCGCCATGGTGAAGGCGTATCCGGAAGAGTTCCGCCGTGACGTGATCGCGGTCGCCCGCAAGGGCGAGACGTCGGTGCGGCAGGTCGCGAAGGACTTCGGGATCTCAGAGACCTGTCTGGCGCGGTGGCTCCGGCTGGCGGACCGCGACGACGGCAACGGATCGGCAGCGTCTGCGTCGGCGAAGGCGGTCGAGCAGGCCGAGCTGCGAGAAGCGCACAAGCGGATTCGGCTGCTCGAGCAGGAGAACGAGATCCTCCGCCGGGCAGCGGCGTATTTCGCCCAGTCGCAACTCCCAAAATGATCTACCCGCTGGTCCTCGAACTCGCCGCAGACCGGATCCCGGTCGCGGTGGCCTGCCGGGTGCTGGGGTTCTCGAAGCAGGCGTTCTATCGATGGCGCGCGAGCCCGGTGACCGAGCGCGATTGGGCGGATGCGCACCTGACCAACGCGGCCGTCGACGCGCACCGCGACGACCCGACGTTCGGCTATCGGTTCATCGCCGACGACCTTCATGCAGCCGGCCATACGACGTCCGAGCGGCGGGTATGGCGGTTGTGCTCGCAGCAGCGGCTCTGGTCGCTGCATGCGAAGAAGCGCGGCCTGCACCGCAAGGCGGGACCACCAGTGCACGACGACCGGGTCCGACGGGCGTTCACGGCGCCGGATCTGGACCGGTTGTGGTTGACGGACATCACGGAGCATCCGACCGGTGAGGGCAAGCTCTACCTCTGCGCGGTGAAAGACGCCTGCTCTCGCCGGATCGTGGGGTACTCGATCAGCGATCGGATGCGGTCCTCGTTCGCCGTCGCCGCTCTGCAGATGGCGGTGCAGCGACGGAGCCCGGCCGGGACAGTCGTGCACTCGGACCGCGGCAGCCAGTTTCGTTCCAAGCGCTTCGTCCGGGCAATCGAGGACGCCGGGCTACTCGGATCGATGGGGCGGGTCGGGGCGTGCGCGGACAACGCGGCGATGGAATCGTTCTTCGCCTTGCTGCAGAAGAACGTCCTCAACCGAAAACGATGGGCGACCCGGGACGAGCTCCGACTCGCGATCATCACCTGGATCGAGGCGACCTACCACCGGAAGCGACGCCAGCGCGGTCTGGGGAAGTTGACCCCGATCGAGTACGAGACGATCATCAACCCACAGGTCGCACCCGCGGCCTAAACGAACGAGTCAACCGAACCTGCAGCAGTCCCCTTGGTTGACCATCAGGCGGGCCCCGGGCTCACCAACCGCTCGCTCCCGCCCATGTCATTTGTCGCGTCGCTGTCGAACGATAGCAATCGTGATTGCAATTACCGCGACGACAACAAATACAACGAGGGTAAACGTGGGCCACACTTGTGCTGCAGCAAACATAGAAACCAACCTTTCTTCGCCGTGCGCCAACCGTGTCGAGCGTTGATGCCAGGTCAGTCAGACAAGTAACCGGTTCCAACTTCGATGCCCGTGTAACCCGTGGCCGTGAGGGTTTTTGCGAGTGTTGGCACTTCGAGTCCTTCTCCCAACCCTCCAAGACCTAGCGTCGCGACTCCAAGGAGCCCAGCTCCCACGGCTCCGCTCGTATCTCCGACTACCTGCCGGGAGCCTACCGATGCAACGGTTGATCCAGCTCCGAGGGCCAGCCCGAGCGGCGCTCCGACGCCCGTCGCGGTCGCAACAATACTTGCAACTCCGAGCCCAAGTGAAAGTCCGGCCAGGATCTCAGATTGCGTTTCATCACTGAGCCGACCGGTAGGGTCGCCGCCATTGATGGGATCATCGCCGGCGTAGGCGTATCGGTCGGCGTTGTTGGGGTCAAGTGGCGCGTCGAGGGTGTCGCGTTGGGTCCAGGTCCCTGTGGTGGGTAGGTACCAGCGGAGCCCGAAGCGGACGATGTCGTTTTGTGTTTGGCTGGCTCGTGCTCCGACCTTGAACCCGAACGGGTTCTGCGTCCAGAACGGGCTGGTGCTGCCCGTGGTGACGTCGCCGGTGCCGTATGGGTCGTAGCTGACGGTGAAGGCGTTGCTGCCGGTGTCGGTGAGTGCACCGACCTGGTTGCCGATGCCGTCGACGACGAACGCCGCCGAGTCGCCATTCGCGTCGGTGAGGTTCAAGACCTGCCCGGACGGGTCCGCGAGGACGCGAGAGGTCGATCCGTTGCTGGTGAACGTGTCGACGCCGGACTGCCCGTACGTGTACGACGTCGTCGTTGATCCGGTCGTGGCAGTCAGCAGCTGGTCCTGGGCTGCTCCCGCGTAGGTGTAGTTCGTGGTTGTCCCGTTCAGGGTTTCGGAGGTGAGTTGCTCTGCTCCGTTGTACGCGTATGTGGCGCCGGGTGATGCGGTCATGTTGCCCGCTGCGTCGTAGCTGTACCCGGCGGAATCGATCTGGTCGTTCACGTTGTACGTCAGGGCCTGGTTGAACGTCGTCGCACCGGACTCGGTCGCGGCGGTTCGGTTCCCGTCGGCGTCGTAGGTGTACGCCCAGTTGACGTCGTCCGTGCCCCCGGTTTGTGTAACGCCGGTGAGACGGGTGGTGGTGTTGCCGTTCGGGTCGACGTACCCGTAGTGAGTGACCTTCCCGGTGAGGGTGTCCGTGGCGCTTTGGAGCTGATCCGAGGATGCGCCGGCAGTGGTCGTGTAGGAGTACGTCGTGTCGAAGGCCTTGGATGCGTCCTGGCCGGTGTACGCAACAACTTCGCTCTCACGGCCGGTGCCCTGGTCGTAGGAGGTGTGGACGTGTCCCTGGAATGACGTCGGCTGCGTGTTCGTTGCGTTGGTGGTGCTGGTCGCGTTCGCGCCGGCTGCCGTGTAGGCGTCGGTGAGTCGGCTTTGTGAGTCGATCTTGTACCGGTCGGTTTCCGTGCCGGACCCGTGCGGGTATGTCATTGCCCAGAGCACGTTCGCCGCGTCGTAGGCGTAGGTGATCGTGCCTGCACCGTTGGTGCTGGTGAGCTCGTTGCCGACCCGGTCGTACGTGTACGAGATCGTCGACCCGCCGGCGGAGTTCTGCGTGCTCGTCAAGTGGCCGACCGGATCGTAGGTGTTCGTGATCGTCCCACCCGCGGAGGCGCTGGTGAGCTCGTTGCCGTTGCCGTCGTAGGTGTTCGTGACTGTTGTGGTGCCATCCGAGAAGGACTCCGTGAGCTGCCGGTCATCGTTGTCATACGTGTACGAGGTCGTGTGGCCGTTGCCGTCGCTCTCGGAAGCCATTCGCCCGTACCCGTCGTAGGCATACGTCTTCGTCCCGAGCTGCGTTCCGGTGTTCGCCGCGATCGTCGGAGGTGTCACGGTCTTCAGCTGCGAGTTCGTGTCGTAGCTGTACTGCGTCGAGAGGTTCGCTGCTTGGTTCCCCGGCGACGTAGCGCTCTTGAGGGTGCCGTTCGTGTTGCGCGTCAGGGTTGCCTGCGACGCCGAGCTCGGTCCGCTGCCGCCGCTGCCGTTCACCGAGCTGCCGCTGATCCCACCCTGCGTGTCGTAGGAGATCTTCGTGGTGTTGCCGTCGCCGTCGGTCGTCTGACTGGGCAGGTACGCCGCCGCGCCAGAGTTGGCGTACGTCGCGGTCGCCGCTGGGCCGGTCGTCTGGCTGCCAGACGCTCCGGACGTGGATTGCACCTGTGTCAGCGACACCTTCTTCGACGTCGCAGTGTTGCCGCTCCATGTCCCGTTCGTCGTCGTCGACTCACTACCCGAGCCCGCTGTCGTGGAGGCTGCAGCGTTGTTGTCCGGGTTGTAGGACGCCGACCGGGTGTTGCCGTCCGGGTCAACCGCGCTCAACACATCGTGGGTAGACGGGTCGAGGGTGTAGTCCGTGTGTGCGACGGACGCGACTGTTTGGGTGCTGTCCGTGTTCGGGGATGCGACCTGCGTTTCCGTGCTCGAGACGTAGCTGAATCGGGTGGCCGCGGTAGCGGATGTTGCGGTGGGCTGGTCGACCTCGGTGACCTGCTCGGAGCTGTTGTAGGTGAACGTTGTCTTCCCGCCGTCCGGTGCTGTGACCGAGGTCAGGTTGGTGCCGGAGTAGGTGAAGGTGGTGGTCTTCCCGTCGGCGTCGACGAACGAGGTGATGTTGCCGCCGCTGTCCTTCGACCACGACACGGTGCGGGTGTTGGTCCCGTCGGTCTGGCTGATCGTGGTCGTGCCGTTGCTGTACGCCACCGACGCAGTCCGAGCCGCAGAAGGGCCAGCGTTCGTGACGACGGTGCTCAATAGGTAATTGTTGTAGTTCAGGTCCACCTCGTTCGAGTAACGGTCGACGACACTGGTTGGCTGACCGGCGAGGTTGAAGTGGACGACCTGGTTGGAGGTCCAAGACGTCAGCTTGTAGCCACCCGATGTTTGCACGAGCGTGGCGCCCAGGCCGGCCGGGGCGGTGAATGTCCCGCCGGCGCCGGCGGTGAACTGCCACGTCGACCCGTCCGGCCCGGTGTAGACGACTCCGTTGGCGTTGTTCGACAGGGACCCGGCGCCGTCGAGCGCGTAGGACCATTTGTTCGCGTCCGGCGCGACCGTGCTGGACGTCTCCGTTCCGCGGGAGTTGTATGCGGCGCCGATGGCGACGGAACTGGTGACGCCGGTCATCGTCAACGCATTGGTCGAGAGCAGCAGATTGCCGGTCGCGACGTCGACCTGCGCGCTGGTGCGGTCATCGACCGGGAACGACAGGTTCGTCGCCGACGACCGCGACCCGGTCAGGTTCGTCGTCGACGGGCCCGTGGGAAGCGCGTTGTACCAGCCTTCGACGAGCACCTGGTAGTCGGTGGTCGATGACGTGTAGAGGTCGATCTTCCCGTTCGTGCCGACCGCGACGATGATCGTGTTCGACCGGATGTCGTTTCCGCTGAAGTTGATCGACGTGGTCGGCGGCTTCGCTGCCCCGTCCGCCCACATCTCCGCGTTCCCACCGCTGCTGCCTGAGTTGATCGCAGTGAGCTGCAGCGCGACGGCGGAGACCCCGTGGCCGAGGCCCGGGACGCCGGCGACACCATCAGCGGTGATGACGGTCGTCGACCCAGCAGTCGGTGTGGTGTTCCCGGACGCGCGGCTGTCGTACAAGCCGGCTCCGGACGCCGGGGTAAAGGATCCGCCGACAGTGGTCGCGGCGAAGTACCCCTGCACGTCGATGACGATGTTGACCGTGCCGCCCGTGTTCGCGATCGTCACCTGCCCGGACGAGCTCAAAGCGACCTGCACCGTGTTCGACGTCGCGATCCCAGAACCCGCGACGTAGTGCAGCGACTCGGAGGGCTTGGTTCCGCCTGCCGGATACGGCGTGACGTACCCTGCTGTCGACGACCCGTTGACGACGATGATGTTCGCCGCGACCGCTGACGCGGTCGACGCAACACCGCCCTGACCGCCGACCTGCACTGTCAACGACCCACCCGACGGAATCGTCGCTTGCGCGGCACCAGTTCCGTTCCGCGTATCGACGATCCGCGTGCCGGGGAGCGGAACGAAGCCGCCCGGAGCAACCCCGGCGCCTCCACCAGTAGTGGTGTAGTAGCCCTGTACGTCGAGGTACAAGATCCCGCTCGTGTCTGCTTCCACCTGGATCGTGCCGTTCGCGCCGACCGCGAGGGTCGACGTGTCCGACGCTGCCCCTCGACCGTCACTGTTGTAGGTCACCATCAACGTCGAGTTCGTCGACGAGTCAGGACGGCCGTGCAGCTGCCCCTCGCCGCCAGCCGACGACACCGTCGCGTTCAAGACGACTGCGCCGGCAGACCCATCCGACGGCACACCAGCAAGCCCAGCGACCTGCACAGTCGTCCACGTCCCCGCCGTCAGCGCTTGCCCACTGACGATCCGACCCGACGTGACCACGAACTGTCCCCCGGTCCCCGACGTCGACGCGTGAGCCGGAGCCGCCGCGACGAACGTCGAGGTGAGCATCGCGCCAAGCACCGCGACAACCGCAAGCACAGCAACCCAGAGCAGCCGGAACCGGCCAGACGACAACGACACGTGAGCCCCTCACTTCGCGAGCGCGAGCATCGCGGAGTTCTACCTGGGCCGCCCCGAAACCTCAGAAAGAAGTTCGCGCCCAGAACTACGTGCACCGTATGCGCCGCCGAACAACAACCGTTACGGGATCGGGCGAAGACTACGTGATCCGATAGTCCCCAAGCGAGGCGATGACCCCACAACGGGGGGTTCGGTGCATATATCGGCCGCATCGCCGGCGGTCGTACTGTCAGCAGGTGGGGAACGAGGACCGAGGCGCGGCACGGCGGAAGCTGTCAGCCGAAGAGCTCGCTGTGCTCAGAGGCATCGCCCGCGGGGACGATTTCAACACCATCGGCCGCAGACTCTCACTGGCTCCCGCAACGATCGCCTACCACGCGACAAAGCTGCGGAGGCTTCTCAACGCACCAAACCTGCCAGCTCTCGTCGCCATCGCGTTCGTTGTCGGGCTCCTCACCAACGACGTCGTCGGGCTCGACTTCCTGCTCGACCTCAGCGAGTGATCAGCTCGGCCCGACGGCTTCGCCGGCGCCGACGACATCATCACCGCCAACACACTCCTCCGCGCCGACTACCGCAACGCCGACGACGCGGCATCGCTGCAAGAAGTCCGCAACCGGCTGCAGTTCCTCGCCGACACCGGCTACGACCTCCGCCACAACCTGCCCAGCTGACGGCGCGAGATCGATCAGACCGGAGTCGCACCCGTCTGCCGTCGGTGCTTCACCGAACTGCGCCATACCCAGGCGGCGAGCTTGGTCTCGCCGCGGCCTGCTTCCACCCAAACTGCATCTCGAGTGAGGCGGTACGCCTGGGCGTCACTTCGACGAATCAGCCGGTCGGGCAACTGGAACCACGCATGCACCGGGAACGGCTCCGACAATTCACGCACCTCAGTGCCACGAGCGTCTTCCTCAAGCGAGAACGGCGAGCCGAGCAGCCAGCGATCCGAAAGACGACGACCCACGACCCGACAGTAGGAGTCGGCACAGACGTTCGCATAGCATCCCCTCACCGGAATGTTTCCCGGACCAGTCATCTGAGACTGATGAGGCCGCCCAAAGGACAGACCTCGCCGCGCGTCCATCGACGGACCGTCTAGCGAGACGTCTTTAAGGGCAGCCCTCGTGGTGATCTGTTTCTCAACCCGGGGTCGTGCTGGGGTGCATGAGGCGACGAGCCGCGCTGGCGAAGCGACGCGACTGGGTGATTTCTTGGTGGGTTGTCGCGATGGTATGGGTGGAGGTGGTTCTTGTGGTGCTGATCGTGGTTGCCGCAGCCGTGGTGCTGTTGTTGGCTGTCGTCGGAGCAGCCGGGGCTGCGTTGCTGGCGGTCGCATCGGAATCGGAGAAGGAAGGTCTCTTGGACGACTAGGTCCTTCTCGCTCGCTCGCTCGCCTGCGCTGCGCGGTCAGGTGGGTGTGCCGAGGCGGTAGCCGATGCCGCGGATGGTGCTGATGAGGTCGCGGTCGGTTTTCCGGCGGATGTAGTGGACGTAGGTGTCGACGGTGCCGAGCTGCTCGCCGTTGTCGAACACTGCGGAGAGCAGGTGTTGTCGGGTGAAGGCGCGGGACGGTTCGCCAGAGAGCAGCCGGAGCAGGGCGGTCTCCTTCTCAGTCAGCATCACCCGGCCGGTGTAGGGGGAGGTGATGCTGTGGTCGTCGGGGTGGAACGCCCACCCGCCGATCTCGATAGTGGCGCCAGTGCCGGTGTAGTCGCGGGTGAGCGCCCGGAGTCGAGCGGTGAGCTCGTCGAAGTCGAAGGGCTTGACGAGGTAGTCGTTCGCGCCAGCGTCGAGGCCGGAGACCCGGTCGTGGACTTCGCCAAGCGCGGTGAGCATGAGCACGGGGGTGCTGATGCGTCGCTGCCGGAGGGTCGCGACCACCGTGGTGCCATCGATCCCCGGGAGTCGGCGGTCGATCACCATGACGTCGAAGTACTCCTTCGCAGCTGTCTCGAGCGCGGATTCCCCGTCCGTGCAGAGCGTGACGGTCCACTGCTCGCCGAGCTCGTCGGCGACGAGTGGACCGAGCCTGGGGTCGTCCTCGACGAGGAGGAGTCGGGGCATCATGCGCGGTCCTTCCGGTCGTGTTCCGAGCCGCTGTCCGGAGCGGTGGGCAGGTGGAGTGCAAAGACCGTTCCGCTGCTGTCCGTGCGTTCGATGACTGCGTCGCCGCCGGCTCGGACGGCGATGTCGCGGACCAGAGCCAGGCCGATGCCGTACCCGGTGCGCGTGTTCGTCGCGCCGTCGGCGGGGGTGCCATGCGCGAAGCGGGCAAAGACCCGAGCCGGTTGGATGCCGACGACGCCGGGGCCGTCGTCTTCGACTCGGATCGTCGTACGGCTCGCGGTGCTCGTCGCAGTGACGCGGACGTGTCCTCCGGGCGGGGTGTGACCGATCGCGTTGTCGATCAGCGCGACCATGCAGCGGCGCAGCTGCGTCTCCGACACCCGCACACGGGCGTCGATCGTCTCGACGTCGAGCGCGACCCCCCGCTCCGCGGCGAGGACGCTCATGTCGCGGTGCACCGAGGCCGAGGCTGCCCGGAGGTCGGCGCTCCCGTCGGGGTCGGTGGAGCCGGCGGCGGCTTCGAGGAGGTCGTTGACGATGTTGATCAGGATCTGGGTGTCTTCGCGCAGATCCTCCACGACGGGACGCCGTCGGTCGTCGACCGGGGTCATGCGCTGCAGCCGTTGCACGCGGGCGTTGAGCACCGTCAGCGGGGTGCGGAGTTCGTGGCTGGCGTCGGCGACGAAGGTGCGTTGCATGCGCGCTGCTTCCGCGATCGGCCGGACTGCACGGCGTGCGATGAGCCACGCGGCGACGCCAGCGAGGATTATCGCGAGGCCGCCGATACCGATGACCGCGATGCTGAGGTCGATGGTGTCGAGGTAGATGTGGATGTCGGTCGGGCCGGGTTGTTCGTGGAGCTGGTTCGGGGTCAGCTGCCACAGCACGTAGGCGACGACGAGGACGATGATCGCGATCACCAGCGCCGCCGAGACGACCGCAACACGCAGTGCGATCCCGATCACGGACCGGCGGTACGCCAACCGGTCCGGATCGGTCTCCACACCAGACCGGAACGACCAGCGTGCCAGTCCGTCCGCGATCGCTGACCGCCATCCAGCAGACATGTGGCCCCTTCCGTGCTGGTGACGCCGGAACGCGAGGGGGGAAGCGTTCCGGCGTCACCGCGTCGGCTCGATCCTGCCTCACTCAGAGCAGCACCGGCCCCCAAGCCTCAGCGACACCAGCCAAGGAACAGCCAAGAAACGTCGCACGGGCGGCCGGTCCAATTCTTGGTGGAGTCTTGCGCGCCGTTTTCTACCGTCGGAGCATCGCCGACCCCGCACATCGCGGTACGGCCCATCCTGACGAGGAGAACGCCATGTCCCACTCGCCCGCAGCGCCTGTGCCGACCCGGAGCCGCTCGAACAAGGTGCCCGACCCGACCGCGTCGTTCTGGATCATCAAGGTCCTCGCGACCACGGTCGGTGAGACCGCCGCTGACCTCCTCAGTGACACCGTCGGACTCGGACTGCCGCTGACGACGCTGATCATGGCGGTCGCGTTGGCGGTGTTCCTGGTCCTGCAGTTCCGGTCCCGCAGCTACCGGCCGCCGGTGTACTGGATCACCGTGGTCCTGATCAGCATCGTCGGGACGTGCGTCACCGACAACCTCACCGACGGACTGGGCGTCCCCCTCGCCGTCAGCACCACCGTGTTCGGCGTCGCGCTCCTGGCGGTGTTCGCGATCTGGTACCGGACCGAGGGGACCCTCTCGATCCACAGCATCGACACGCTCCGCCGGGAAGCGTTCTACTGGCTGGCGATCCTGTTCACCTTCGCCCTCGGCACCGCCGCCGGAGACCTCATCGCGGAACAGACCGGCCTGGGGTACTTCCCGTCGCTGCTCCTCTTCGCCGGTGCCATCGCGGTGACCGCCGCCGTCTGGTTCATCGGCCGACGCGGCCCGGTGCTCTGCTTCTGGATCGCGTACATCCTCACCCGCCCCCTCGGCGCGTCCACCGGCGACCTGCTGTCCGCGTCAACGAAGGACGGCGGCCTGGGTGTCGGGACGATCACGACGAGCATCGTGTTCTTCGTCATCATCGCCGCGATCATCAGCTACCTCGTGATCCGCATCCGCCGCGACGAACCCGCGCAGCGCAGCCGACTCACCGTCTGACCCGTCCACTGGTCCCACCGCCGACTTGAACGCCGGTGGCACCAGGCCCTCCGCTCGTGAAAGGCCCTCGTGCTCCACACCGTTCCGCTCGCCGTGAGCCTGTTCGACGCAGCATCCGTGCTGCACGCATTCGGCCCGTACGTCCTCGCCGGAATCGCGCTGCTGATCTTCATCGAGTCCGGGGTGCTTTTCCCGTTCCTGCCCGGCGACTCCCTCCTGGTCACCGCCGCGATCATCAGCAGCACCCTGGGCGTGACGCCGTGGCAGGTCGCCCTCGTCGCATCCATCGCCGCCGTCGCCGGCGACCAGGTCGGGTACTGGATCGGGAAACGCTACGGACGTCGCCTGTTCAAGGACGACGCCCGCATCCTCACCACCGCCAGACTCGACGAAGCAGAGGCGTTCTTCACGAAGTGGGGCGGACTGAGCCTGATCCTCGGAAGGTTCGTCCCGATCGTCCGGACCTACGTGCCGCTCGCGGCCGGGACCGCGCAGATGCACTACCGGCGGTTCCTGCTGTTCAACCTCATCGGCGCCATCTCCTGGGCCTGCGGCCTGACAGCAGTGGGGGTCCTGCTCGGAGGCATCCCGCTCGTCGCCCACAACATCGACGCACTCATGATCGTGATCGTCGTCGTGTCGGTCCTGCCGATCGTCATCGGCGCCCTGCGCCGCCGTCACGTCGCCCGGAAGCGCACGTCACCGGCGGCACGAACCGCGGAGCGGACGGTGGGGGACCGGTGACGGGTGGGACCGGAACGGTGAACCGTGTCCCGGGACCGACCGCGTCGTTCTGGCTGATCAAGGTGCTCACGACCGGGATGGGTGAGGCGCTCTCCGACTTCCTGGTCACCCGCCTCGACCCCGTCCCCACGGTCCTGGTCACTGCGGCCGTGTTCGCCGTCGTGCTCGTGGCGCAGCTCCGCGCCGACCGGTACCGGCCGTGGCTGTACTGGGGTGCTGTGTCGATGGTCGGGGTGTTCGGCACGATGGTCGCCGACGTCACCCACGTCGCGCTCGGCGTGCCGTACGCGGTGTCGACTCCGGTCTTCCTCGCCGCCCTGGTCGCCGTCTTCGTCCTGTGGCGACGGGTCGAGGGCACCGTCGACGTGCACACGATCACCAGCACCCGGCGGCAGCTATTCTACTGGGCCGCCGTGATCGCCACGTTCGCGATGGGCACCGCGGCCGGTGACCTCGCCGCGAGCACGTTCCACCTCGGCTACCTCGGTGGCGGCCTCGTCTTCGTCGCCGCGATGATCATCGTCGTCCTCGCACGCCTGACGGCGCTGCTCGGACCGGTCACGGCGTTCTGGACCGCCTACGTCCTCACCCGCCCAGTCGGCGCATCCTTCGCCGACTACGTCGCGGTGCCGCACGCCCGAGGCGGCCTCGACGTCGGCACCGGCCTCGTCAGCGCGGTCCTCGTCATCGCCATCGCCTTCGCGGTAGCCCTGCAGGAGAAGGTACGGCAGATTCCGTCAACCGAGACGGCCTCGAGCGTCCGCTGACCCACCGGCTATCGGGACCCAAGCCTGTGTTGCTGCAGAGTCACCGTGACGGTCTGCGGAGCGTGTCGGATCGTCGTTCTCCGAAGGTGTCGGCGTAGTAGCTGGCGAATCGTCCGAGGTGTCCGAAGCCCCAGCCTCGTGCGACGTCTGCGATGACGGTCGTTGGGGCTTCGCCTGCGACGAGCTGTGCACGGACTCGGTGAAGCCGGATCTGGCGGAGGAAGGCCATGGGGGTGGTGTCCGCGTGGCGTTGGAAGGCTGCTTGCAGGGCGCGGGCGTTGATGCCGGCCGCCTGGGCGACGTCAGTGCTGGTGATGTGTCGGTGAGCGTTGGCGACCATCCACTCCTGTGTGAAGCGCATCGTCGCTGGGCCGTCGTGGAAGACGATGTCGACGTCGGGGGTGGCGTGGAAAGCGTCGACTGCTGCTTCTGCGACAAGCATGTTCACAGCTGCTCGTCGCCACCGGTCCGTGTCGGGGTGCAGCAGCTCGGGTGCTGCTGCACGAATCACCTGTCTGAGACGCTCTATCTGGTCCGGGTCGGGAAGGTTCCGGAACTGCAGCGGACCGGGGATTGCGCCGAGCTGGGCCGCGGCGACGTTCTCGAGGAAGGTGCCGCCGAAGCGGATCATGTGCTGGGTACCTGGCGCAGCGTTGAACTCGAACGGTCGCCCCGATGGGTACATCACGGGCACGTTCGGTGGCATCGCGATCGCGTCTCGCGTGTCGACGTCGAGGACGATGCCCGGGGTGGTGGTCCAGGCGAGAATGTAAGTGCCGTGTTGGCCGATGGTGCCCCATCGATTCGCGTCGACAGCGGATGTGCCCAGCGTGAGCTCGTCGTCGCCGACGGCGCGGTACCGCCATGTGAATCCGTCGGCGGTGGGCTTGCCGATGTGAATGTTCTGGCTCGCGTAGACGTCTTCGTAGAACGCGACCGCTTCGTCGACATTCGTGCCTCGGCGGTCGACGGCGACTGGGGGCAGGTTGTCCGACGGCATCCGCGAGTCAGTATGCCGCCAACCGCCGACATCGTTGCTCGCGGCTGGAACCGTCTCACGCTTTCCGGTGATTCGGCGGTCTGCGACGGAGCTGTCAGGGATGTTCCGGGGAAGCTTTCGGGGGTTGCAGGAGCAGGTACTGGTAGCCGTTGCGGGCCATTGGTCGGTGTAGCCGGTGGTGGGTGGCTGCCCAGATCTGCCCGTTGTACTGCAGCGTTTCTGGGGCGGTTCCGCGGAGAGTGAGGGTGATGTCTGGGTGGTCGGGCTCTTGGAGGACGAGGGTTCGCAGCACTCCGGCAGGGTCGAGCGTGACGTGGGTTGCGTGATCCGGCATGCTGTTCTCCTTCGTCGCCTCCGTCAAACCGGCGATGGTCAGCCCATCCGGACGGAGCCGCATCCTGGACGGTTCCGCACGGACCGTCACTGCCGGAAATGGCTTCCTCACCGGGTTGCGGGCTTTGGCTCTGCGACCTTGTCCGGCGCGCCGCTGCCAGGCGTGTTAGACGCGTCGGGGGTGAAGTGGACGCGTTCGGCTGCGCGGGTGATGTCTTGGGCGCGAGCAAGTTGAGCATCTTGCGCGGTCTGCGCGTCAGCTCGTGACTGGCGGATCGTGGCGAGGGCGTTGCTGCTGATCTGGTGCACCAGATTCGCGATTGCGGTCGCGAGACCCCGTTCGAGTTGGCCGAGGTTGGTGTTGCCGATGATCAGACGCCGGTCGTGCACTGCCAGCGTCACATCCGGGTAGCCGGCGCGCTGTAACGAATGGTGACTTCCGGAGCCTTCCAGCGCTGCGATCTCTTCCGGATTGGGTCGTCGGTTGAAGACGGCGGGGACGTCGTAGAACCGCTCGGCGGCGTCGGTGCCGAGCGATGCCGGCAGGCCGGATGCGACGACGCTCGTCAGGGCGAGGTGCTGGTCAGCGGTGGTGGATGGGCCGGTCATGATGACTGCTTCCGTTGACGGTGGTGACCGCCAGGATGCGTGCGCTGCGGCGAGCATCGTGGTCGGAACCGTCTGAGATGAGTCTCCTCCTGCCAGTTGGTCGCAGCATGCAGGTTGCAGACGGGTCCGTCCGGCGGTTCCTCTGTTGCCGGTCATCTGCGTACGAGGAGGCTCAGCGGATGACCACACGACTCTGTGCACGCGGCCGATGGGGATGGCCGATCGGCGAGGTCGGGAAGCGTCCGGTTGGCCGAGTTCGGCCGCAGCGGGATGGGTTTCGGGCGTTAGCTCATCAGGAAGACGGTGTCGTCCGGCTCCTCGGCTTGTTCGATAGCAGGAGCCGCGCAGCCGCCGCCGTGGAGACAGCAGACCGCAGCTTGAGGGCGGAGGTTCCTGCCGACTCACGGGTGGCATGCATCCCGGCGCCGTAGCGTGAAGGCAAGCGCGGATGCGTGAACTCTCCGGACCGGTCGAAGGATCGCTCAGCACCAGAAGGTCGGTCCTCGATGACGACGATCCCGCTCGCCCCCGGCTTCACCCGCACCCGACCCGGGAACGGCGGCCGCTCCGGCACCTCCACCTACTCGGCGCTGCTCGCCCAGGTGAAGGCCGCCGGTCTCCTGCGTCGCCGTACCGGCTTCTACTGGTCGCTGTTCGGCGGCCTCGTCGCCACCCTCGCCCTGGCGTGGGTCGCGTTCTCGTTCCTCGGCGACTCGTGGTTCCAGCTGATCGTCGCGGGGGTGCTCGGTGTGCTGTTCACGCAGTTCGCGTTCCTGTCGCACGAGGCCGCGCACCGCCAGGTGTTCGCGTCGCAGAAGTGGAACGACCACGCGGGCCGCTGGGTCGGCACCTTCCTGGTGGGCTTGAGCTACTCGTGGTGGATGAACAAGCACACCCGCCACCACGGCAACCCGAACACGGTCGGGAAGGACCCGGACATCGCTCCGGACGGCATCCGGTTCCTGCCCGAGGATGCCGCCGCGGCGAAGGGTCCGCTGATGCGGACGTTCCTGCGGTTCCAGGGGTGGCTGTTCTTCCCGCTGCTCACGCTCGAGGGGCTGAACCTGCACCGCTACGCGGTGACGTCGATCGTCACGGGCACCGGGACGAAGGCCGACGCACGGCACCGCTGGCTCGAGGGCAGCATGCTCGTCGCCCGGTTCGGCATCTACCTGACGGTGGTCTTCTGGTTCCTGCCGTTCGGGATGGCGTGCGCGTTCCTCGGTGTGCAGCTGACCGTGTTCGGCGTGATGATGGGCGCCTCGTTCGCCCCGAACCACAAGGGCATGCCGACCATCGCCCACGACGCCAAGGTCGACTTCTTCTCCCGCCAGGTCCGCACCTCCCGCAACATCCGCGGCGGCTGGTGGGTGTCGTTCCTGATGGGCGGCCTGAACTACCAGGTCGAGCACCACCTGTTCCCCTCGATGCCGCGACCGGCACTGAAGCAGGCCCGCCTGCTGGTCCGCGACCACTGCGAGACGCTCGACGTGCCCTACACCGAGACGACGCTGCTGCGCTCGTACGGCATCGTCGTGCGCTACCTCAACCGCGTCGGCCTGACGGCCCGGGACCCCTTCTTCTGCCCGATGGTGGCGCAGATGCGGATCCACTGACGTGGGCGGGGAACGGATCTCACCGTTGCACTGGAGCTCGGATGACGCGGAGCTGTGGACTGCGACGGACGCTGCCGGAGCGGTCGTCGGCTCTGTCATCGCTGCAGGCGATTACACAGCGGTGACCGTCGATGGCTCTGTTCACGGCACCCACCACTCGCTCGAAGCCGCACAAGACCAAATCGACGCCTGGCACCGCTGGACCACCAGCACCTAACCGGCGTCCATCCACATCACGGCGACAATCGGTTCGGACCGGCGGTCTGACGCGCCGTTCACCGCTGACGGTACTTCGCAGCGATCTCAGCCCGTGCCTGCTCTGCAGTCAGGTCGCCGGCAAGGATCTGTGCAATGCGGTCAGTGGTGTCCGCATCGACGACATGGCCTCGTGCCCGCAGGGCACCGACCACGAACGATATCGTCTCAGCCGGGCTTCCTCCCGGTTCAGCTTCCATGGGCCTTCCAATCTCCGATGTGCAGTAGCCGCTCGGGCTCTGCCCGATGATCTGCCCAGCGAGCGCAACGATGCAGCTCGGCTCCGTAGCAGGCGTGCCCAATGCCGCGCACACTGACCGCCTGCATGCCGATGCGCAGACTGCGGCTTGTCTTCACCATGACGTCACAGGTCGAGATGGAGCGACGGTTGACGGTACACAGGTGTTTTGCTGGTGCCCCGGGAGCCGCTACAGCTCTTCGCGGCACCTCTGGTGTGCCTACTCATCTGCGGTCCCGGGCACCGGGACCGGTTGGGGGAAGGGCGCTGATTCTCCAGCGCGCATCCGTGAGGAAGCCCTGAGCGGCAAGGTCGCCTGCGTCCTCGAGGGCATCCTCCGGCGCCGGCTCCAACAAGACCGGGATCGCCGGAGCGAGCATGAACTGCACCGTCACCGGTAATCCCGCATCATCAACGGTCGGCACTGCGACGGTGTCAGCGACCGCGGCTTGCGCCAACGACGCGCTATAGGCCAGCACCACTTCGCCGACCATGTCGGTGACGAGGATGCGGGTATGCCCGTAATGGAGGTACTGCACGATCAACCGCTCTCGCCGCGGGACAAGGCGGGATTGAGAAGACGGCGACCGTGAAAATCATCCCCGACGCGCCCAGTCCAACGACGCTCCTGCACCGTACGCGCCGCTCCCGGAGGCACACCCAACGGTGTCCCTCATGCGCGGGCCGAGGAGACGCGGCCAGGCTAATTGTGCTTGACCTCTGTTCAGTTCCGAGTCACGCTCATCGCAGCGGGCGATCGGATCAGGGAGTCCGCTCAAGGCTGGGCGCTTTCCAGACTCACCACCTGTCGACGAGCGTCCGATCCGGGCCAGCCAGCCGACGCGCACGAGTGTCCCAGCTCACCTCCGATCAGTCAGATCCTTCACATGGATGACTCGACCGCGTCACGGGCGCCTTCACGATCAACGCAGTGACCCTGCTTGACGAGCGAGGCGTCCGGTGGACCATCGGTGACCGGACGATGTTGTTTGGTCGTCATGGTGTTGGCGTTCGTGGGGTGAGTGTGAGGCGTAGTGCGTGCACGCCGTCGCGGACGCGGGTGCCGGCGGTGCTGATGCTGATGCCGAGGTGCTGGGCGACTTCTGGGATGGTGCGTTCGCCGAGGTAGCGCAGGAGGACTGCTTCGCGTTGCTTGTCGGTCAGTCTGGCGAGGGCATCCCTGAGTCGTGCCCGGGTGTAGAGGGCGTCGCGGTCGTCCGCGTGGTCGACGTTGTCGTGGTCGCGGATGCCGATGCGGAGGTCGCGGTGCCGGGCCGCTTCGAGGCTGCGGATCCGGTCGATCGCGCGGCGGCGTGCGATGGTTCGCAGCCAGGACAGCAGGTCAGCACGGGTGGGGTCCCACTGCCCCGGGTGGAGCAAAAGGTCGAGGAAGGTTTCGTGGACGACGTCCTCGGCGAGGTGCGGGTCGATGATGATCGTCGACACGAACCCACGCAGCCCGACGGCGTGGTCTCGGTATGCCTCGGCGCAGAAGCCTTGATGCCCCTGCACCGGATCAGGCGTCATTGGTCAGACGGGTCACGTCGACCCCGGCCCGTGTCTCGGGGTGGATTGCGGAAGAGAGTCCGAAGAGTCCTGCCGGCGGCGTTGTCGTTCCACTTCGTGGTGGCTGCTGGTTCGGTACAGCAGTGCAGTCCGTTATGACCGGTGGGAAGGGTGCAGCGCCACCGATCGAAGGAGCTGGGGCACGGGGTGGAAGGAACAGCTTCGGCCTGTTCTGTTGATGGGACGGTCACGGCGAAATTTCGGCACCAGCCGGTGTGCGGTCTGTCGGAGCCGCCGCCTTCGAGGATGTTGCTGGGCTGTGGCGCGCGGCAACCGGTCGGGCATCCGTCGCCGCGGATCAGAAAGTAGGTCGGCTCTCGTACACGGACATCAGCATCGCTGCGGTGAGGCGAGCTGAGCGGGCCGGCTGCGCAGAGCGCTGGACAGCGGACTCGACGCGGGCCCCCTCGATCAGCAGCGACAGGCCCTGCGCGACGTGTGCGGGCATGCCGCCGCGCTGGCAAACGAGCGTGAGGTGACGTTCGATGTCGAGGAAGTGCTCGCGGGCCAGGGCTGCGATGTCGGGGTCTTGTCGGCCGAGTTCGGCGTGGCCGTTGATGAACGCGCAGCCGCGCCAGCCTTCGTCCGCGAAGCACTCCTCGAGGTACCCGAAGATTCCCAGCACTTCGTCGCGTGGGTCGTCCGAGACGGTGGTGATGTGGTCGAGTGCGCGCCGCCAGGACTCGTGCCATCGCTGCAGCACCGCGACCACGAGCGCCTGCTTTGTCGGGTAGGCATCCAACAGCTCGGCGAGGGTCAGCCCAGCACGGTCCGCGACCTGCTCGAGGGTGACCGGGATGACGCCGTGCTCGGTGAAGAGCGCGTCGGCGGCGCCGGACGCGGCGCGCTGCGTCGTCGTCTCGCGGGTGCTGAGGGTGAGAAGCGTCATAGACCTGGTGGTGTCGGTGGTGAGGCTACCGGTCGGGGTCTGACCGGGTTGCCGGTGGTCACTGTCAGGGGTTAGGCGGCGACGAAGAAGTCCGCGTAGGACGGCTCCGCGGTGTGCTGGGTGTTGCTGATCTAGCGGTGGCCGAGGCGTTCGGTGACGAGCTTGTCGATGTCGGCGGGGGCGCTCATGCCGCGGCGGTGCCACTCGGACGGGTTGAGGCGGAGGTCGGCGAGGGTGTGGCGGTTACTCATGGGTGCGGTCCTGTTCTGCGAGGAGCGTGGTCATGTTGATCGGCTGGGTCATCACGTCGTCGTACGTGAGCGTTGCGGTGCTCATGCGGTGAGGGTGAGGACGATCGCGGCGGACGCGGCGACGGTGACGGAGAGGATCCCGGTGCTGACCGCGGCGACCTGGAGCATGTGCTGCCGGCTGGCTTCGCGGACCTCGCTGAACGGGCTGCGGTGCGTGGACCGGGTGCGGCGCGGGGACACGGCGTCGTGTGCGGTGCGGGGTGCGACCTGGAAGTCGGTGGCGGTGATCGTGGTCATGGTGTCGTCCTCGTCTGCTGGCGCCGGAGCGGCGCCGGGCGATGATCTGACCGTAGAAGGCGTACGCCTCGTACCGCGAGCCGGTCTGGTGGTTGTGTCGATTCCCGGATGTGGGAGCGTCGGATGCGTGTCATCGGGCGGATAAGCAAGCTCCGAGCGTCGCCGGAAACGGTGCGGAACGGCGGCGGAGGAGAAGCGACGCCGCGCGCTGGTCGTGACGTTCCGTGGATACTGCCCCGGATCCAGGCAGGTCGTCGGGCATGCTGCTGCCAATCCCATGACTGACTCGCAGCCGCCCCGTGTGCAGGAAGAGACGCAGAGCACCGACCTCGATGTCGCTCGCGACTTCCTCGCTGAGGCGTACGCGGGACAGCAGTGGAGCGCCGACCAGACCCGGCAGCCGTTCTCGTTCCGGTACACCGCCGTCGGCGACCAGGCGATGACACTCCGGACGATCCGGTTCGACGGGCACCTCGACGGTGTCATGACGCCGTCCGAGGACTTCGTGGTCCAGTGGACGAAGAAGGGCCGTGGCAGCATCACCACCGATACCGCCACGATCGATATGGAGCACGGTCGGCCGCAGCTCTGGCCGCAGCAGGGTGCTGCGTTCTCGTACGACGACTACGACCAGCGGATCGTGCAGATCAACCGGACCGCGCTCGAGACCGTCGCCGGTGAACGCGGTATCGAGGCCGGGAACCTGCAGCTGGACCACACGATCCGGCCCGACGACCGGGCTCTGCAGGTGTGGCGCAGCAGCGTGCAGCTGATCTCTCACACCGTCATGGACCGGCACGCCTCTCCGCTGCTGCAGGCCGAGATGGGCCGGCTCGGTGCCCTCGCCCTGTTGGAGCTGTACCCGGTGGCGTCCGCAGCGCTGCCGGACGAGCTCCTGCTGCCGAAGAACAGTCACATCCGTCTCGCGGTCGAGTACATCCACGAACACGCGCACCTGCCGATCACGACCGACGACATCGCCCAAGTTGCGAACCTCAGCCTCCGGGCACTCCAGCACGCGTTCCGGAGGCTGTTCCAGCTGAGCCCGAACGCCTACATCCGGCGGGTGCGGCTCGACCGGGTCCGGGACGCCCTCCTCGCCGGCGACCCGGCCACGACCAGCATCGGCGATGTCGCGAAGCAGTGGGGGTTCGCTCACGCCGGCCGGTTCTCCGCCGCCTACGCCGAACAGCACGGTGAGTATCCGCGCGACACCCTCCGCCGCGCCTGACAGAACGACGCACGATGAACGAGCACACCCCGAACGCCGACAGCAACGCGGACACGATCGTCCGTTCCCGACTCGTCACACGCACCCGCGAGGCCGCGGTCGCGCGGCACGCGCTTCTGCGCACCTCGCACGTTCGCGGCCTCGACGTCACCGGCAGCGCCGACTTCTCCTTCGAGGAAACCCTCACCGGCACCCCGCTCCTGGCGCTGGAGTCCACCAGTTCCACTGGCACGATCCGCGGCGAAGTCGATGCGAGCTCTGCGGTGATCATCGTGTGGCTGAAAGCCGGCCACGCGGTCGTCGGCGGCCAGCAGCTCCCCATCGGCCGCCCCGTGCTGTACGCCGGTCAGCAGCAGGTGCAGTGGGACCGGTTCCAGAAAGACGTCATGCGCATCGACCAAGCCATAGTCGAAGCGGTCGCGGCCGAGCGAGGCGGGTGGGAGCCCGGACCGCTGGAGTTCAAACCGAACCACGTTCCCGAGGGCGCGCCCCTCGCCGCGTGGTGGCTGATGGTCCGCACCATCGCGTCCGAGATCCTCACCATCACCGGAGAGGTCTCCCTCGACCGGGAACGAGAACTCGCTGCGATGGCCGCCGAGGGGCTCCTCACGGCAATCCCGCACTGGCCCGTCGGACGCCGATCCGAGCAGCCGCCCGAGTCGAACGTCGGGAAAGCCGAAGCGTTCATGCTCGACCACATCGCTACCCCGATCACGGTGGGCGATATCGCTAACGCGGCCGGGATGAGCGTCCGCGGACTACAGAGCGCGTTCCAACGCGTGCACCAGACCAGCCCGCTGGGCTACCTCCGTGCTGTCCGACTCCTGATGGCGCGGCAACAACTCGAGTCCGGGCACGCAGCCTCCGTCACCGCCGTCGCCCACGCCGTCGGCATTGTCCACCTCGGCCGATTCTCTGCCGCCTACCGCGAAGCGTTCGGGGAACTCCCCGGCGAGACGCTGCGCGCCGCGAAGGACACAAACTCCTAGCCGGCGGTGGTGCGAGGGCGCCCGCTGGTCCGTTGGGCAGGGAGCACGCTCTCGCTCCGACGCCGTCGGGTTCGACGCGTACGGTCAGTTAGTCCGAGAACGGAGCTCGGGATCCCGCGGCTCGGGTCCGCGGAGCAGCCCGGTCGACATGACGCACCACAACGTCCGACCTCACAGGATGAAAATTCGGGGTCCATCCCGTCTCGGATCGTGTCCGATTGCCAAGATCGGCTACCGGACGGCGCACCTGAGTTAGTCACGGTGTTGGCGTTCGTGGGGTGAGTGCGTGGCTGAGCGCGAGAATTCCGTCACGGACACGGGTGCCGGCGGTGCCACTGCTGATGCCCAGCTGCTGCGCTACTTCGGGGATGGTGCGTTCTCCGAGGTAGCGCAGGAGCACGGCTTCGCGTTGCTTGTCGGTGAGCCCTGCCAGTGCTGCGCTGAGCCGCGCACGGATGAAGAGTGCATCTCGATCATCGGACTCGGGTTGAGTTGACCGGAGCGCGGCTGCGGTCGGGCCCGGGTTGGCCTCGCTACAGATCGCCGCGTGCACCGCCGCGATGGTCTGTGGCCCGGGTGACTGCATGAGGACCAGCACGCGGCTGGAGGTGCCGCCGGATCGTGGGTCGAAGTTCGGGACGAACCGTCGCGAGCCGTCGGGTGCGGTGTGCCATGTCTCCGCGAGGGCGTTCAGGGATCGAATGTCCGCGAGTTCGTCGGTAGCGTTTACGCCGGCTGTGGTGGTGCGAGGAGTGTGCCGCGGATGACGGAGCCGTGGAAGGTGCGGACGGCGACGGTGATCCACGCGGCGACCAGGCCCGCGTAGTAGACGACTGCGATGACGGCGACGACGGTGAGTCCGGAGTGCAGGGCCAGGCCGTTCAGGCCGGTGACGCAGGTGCCGACGGGGAACGTGAACGACCACCAGGTCAGGCTGAACGGCAGATGCTCACGGGCGGTCCGGATGGTGATGGCGAGGGCGATGACGGTCCACAGCAGTGCGAACCCGAGCATCGCGAACCCGTACACCAGCGCCACGACGAGGAGCGCGTGGGCGGTCGACGCATCGACGACGGTGGGGGCGTTCGATGCGAGGAGGTTCACCGCGGTGATCGACTGCCCGACCGGTCCGAGGACGATCCACAAGGTCGGGACCATGCCGGCGGCTCCGACGTTGTGCTGCGCGAGTCGGTTCCAGATCAGCGTGATCACGACCAGGGACGTGATGAGGCTGAGGCCGAAGAGGCCGTAGCAGGACCACAGCAGCGTCTCCCGTGCCTGCCCGGCGGGGGCGTACGGCAGGAGGAGTGCGCCGGTGGAGGCGGACACCATCGGTGGGACGATCGGCATCAGCCAACCGCCGAACGCGGAGTCGGGTGTGTTCTCGTGGCGGGTGAACGCCAGGTACGGCACCAGGACCGCTGTGAGGAGCCCGCCGATGGTGCCGACGGTCCAAAGGACCCAGTCGACGGTGACGGCGGCGGGGAGGCCGATCCAGTCCTTCCCGAGCAGGATGGTTCCGGCGCCGACGGTGAGGAACGCCATCGGCGGTGCCCCGTAGAAGTGCGAGATCACCGGGTGGAGGTGGTGCCTCGCCGCGGTGCTCCGGTACCGCCTCCAGTGCAGGACCGTCGCGATGGTGAGGGCGACGAGCAGGACCGCGGCGATCGCCCACACCACCGTCGCCGCGAGCCGGAGTCCCGGGAACTGTAGCGGCAGTGCTGCTGCTGCGACGGCGACGATCCCGGTGCCCATGATCGACGCGAACCAGTTCGGGGTCAGGTTCGACACGATCAGACCGGGCCGCTCCAGCTCTCGGAACAGCCGCCGGTCGCGCGCATCGTGCTCGGACGTCGCGGGCGCGTGGGCGAGGTGAGCGGACATGAACCCATCGTGCGTGTGTTCCCCGTGGTTCGGGAACGGCGAACTCGTTGGCAGGGCACAATGGCTGCTTGTGGCACTACGGCGGCTGACGGACCGGACTCTGGACCTCGACACCCTCGAGGTCCTCGTCCGCATCGCGGAGACCGGATCGTTGACGCGCGCGGCCGAGGAGTTGGGGGTGACGCAGCAGGCGGTGTCTGCGCGTCTGCGTGCCGCGGAGCAGGCGATCGGTCAGCCGCTGGCGCACCGGACGGCATCCGGGACCGCGCTGACCGACGCCGGCCGGGTGGTGCTCGGTCTGGCCGTCCCGGTGTTTGAGGCATCCCGGCGGCTCGAAGCAGGAATCGCCGCGCTTCGAGAACCCGCGGGATCCCTCGTGGTCGCAGCGTCGCAGACGATCGCCGAACTCTTGCTGCCTGGATGGCTGCTCGCCCATCGGGCTGCTGCGCCGGATGCGGCGGTGCGCTTGATCGCGGGGAACTCGGCCGCTGTGATCGACCTCGTTCGCTCCGGCGCTGCCGACGTCGGGTTCACGGAGACTCCTGCTGCGCCAGCTGACCTCTCGTCGCTGGTGGTCGACGAGGACGAACTGGTGGTCGTCGTCGCGCCGCATCATCCGTGGGCAAGCGCTTCGGTCGTCACCGCGGATGACCTCGCGGAGACGCCGCTGCTGCTCCGTGAGGAAGGGTCCGGCACCCGTGCCACGGTCGAGGCGTGGCTCGACGATGCTGGGCTCCGCTTCGTGGCGCCAGCGGCGGTGCTGGAGACAACGGGCATCATCCGCGCCAACGCGCGGGCGGGCATCGCGCCCGCGGTCATGAGTCTCCGCACCGTCGGCAGCGACCTCGAAGACGGTGCCCTCGTCCGGGTGCCGCTGCTCGGCACGCCCCTGATCCGATCGCTGCGTGCGATCTGGACCGGCCACCCAAAGCCGGCCGCCGAGCTATTTCTCGACAGAGTTCAGCAGTCTCGATAGCCGATCGTCTATCGAGACGGCCCCGCACTCGTATCGTGCGCCCTGTGGGGAACGACGTTCGCCGGCTCGAACTCCGACATCAACGAAACCCAGCAGGCACAGTTCGACCAGGCCTTCGTACTGAAGCTCAACAACTTCCGTCTCTCGTAGGATCCCCCGGTCTCCGACTGCCGCGCATAGTAGAAGCATGCGTGACAGTCGGGGGCCCTACCGCCAGCCACGAACGCGGATCCTCACCGCAGTCGCTGCGGTTCTGCTCACTGTCGCTGTGGTGTTCGGTGGCTACCGCCTGTTGAACCCGCGAGGCGAGTTCGGGACCTGCTTCGTGCTGTCGGACACATGTCGCCACGTACCAATGACGACCATCGAACGCTACAGCGGACTGCAGTTCCCACAGGGGACTAGACAGCTGTCTTCCGCTTCGGACCCGGGCGGGTCGCTCGGGTACAAACCCTCATACGTGTCCGCAACACTCAAACTCTCCCAGCACGGGACGGTGAAGGTGGCAAGCCCCGGCTTGGGCGCCGACGCCAGCGCACCGGCAGACCCCGCTCAATTCAAGGCCGCGCTACGCGACGCCGGGGCGACGCACATCCGCATACTCACCAACGACGGGAGCACAATTGTGCTGACTGGGCAGCGAGGAACGGCTCGGTTGATGCTGGTCTACGTGGTCTTCCGAAACAACTGACTCGTATCGACCCTTCGCCCGATGCATGGTCATCACGCTCAAGCACAGAGTGGAGCGTGCCCTCCTGTAAATCGTCGCGCCTGCTGAGCTGGCCAGCCCACCCTCGGACTCCTTGCACTCGCGACGATGATGCGCTTGTTCGGGTGCGTCCGGTGCACGCTGGCGACGGTAGTGAAGATGGGCTGCCCTGACATCTCGACATCGAGGATGAGCGCGTCGGTGTCGGTGTGGTTGACCGCTTCGGCGCGTCCCGGTAGCCGATGGGCTACCGGACAGTAGGAGCTGACCACACGGCTCGATATCGCCAGAACAGTGAGCGTCGCATCCTGATCCCTGGCAGCACGCGGCTCGCGACCGTTTGAATCTCTCCGAACGTGAGCAGCGGCATGGTGGTCGGCGCCGTCATGCTTTCTGGCGGCGCCACTGCGCGGCGCGGGTGAAGGAGCACGCCGACGCCGGCGTTCAAGAGAACCGAGGCTATTGACCATGGGAGATCTCTCGGCGTTTCTCGGGCCAGGCCGACGATGACGAGCCGTCCGCCAGGCCGCAGCACCGAGCGTGCCGCTTCGAGGGCTGGCGTGAGCGGAAGATGGTGCAGCGACGCCACGAATGTCACGAGGTCGTAGCGCGGCTCTTCCTGAGCTGTGAGGTCGAAGGGTTCCTCTCGTACCGTAACGTTCGGGAGGCCGTTGACTCTTATACGTGCGTTCGCCGCGGTGCTGGCGTCTGGTTCGAGGCCGACGATCACTCTCCCGGACCGGGCAAGGCACCTGAGGAGCGTGCCGGTCCCGCACCCGACGTCGAGAACCGCGGCCTCTCTACCCATCCGCCGTGCATGCCAGAGCACGAACGGCGCGTAGGCGTCGTTGTGTGACCAGGGATGCTCGTCGCTGAACCGCCCCAACCTCGACAGCAAACGTGTCGCCGTCTTGCTCATGGTTCGCAGCGTATCCGCGACGGAGACCGCCAGGGCAGATGCGGCTGAGCCGGATGCTCCCCGCAGCCCGCCCGGCCACCGACCATCCGGGCAGGTCCTGCTCGTCGCGACGGGCAGCTAGCTTCGAGAGATGGCAACCGCTGGGAAGTACGACGTTCTGTGGGATGAAGCGCGCCGCTGCCTGCGCGAGGGCGACCTCCGCGTTGATCACACTCCCGTCGACGGCGACCCGCGCTGGGGTCTCAGCCTCGTCCTCCTCCCGCCGGCGCACGTCGCTGTATCGGTCAGCGCAGCCGCCGCTGCACTCGGCAGCCTCTACCGCGGAAGGCACCACGTCTACGGCGCCGCCGATCTGCACCTCACGGTCACGAGCCTGGAGCCCTATCGCGACCAGATCCCCAGGCGACGATCGAGCACTACGTCGACGCGGTCGAGCGTCATCGCGATCTGCTGCACGGGAACGTTCGGCTGGTCGGGCTTGGCGGATCGCCATCCGGCGTGTTCGTGCAGGGTTTCGACGACGACACGCTGGTCCCGATCCGGCGGAAGATGCGGGAAACCGCGGCGCACCTGCACGACGGCATCGCGCCGCCGATGGCGTTCGTCCGGGACACTGCCCACATCTCCATCAGCGTCCACCGACAAGCAGCCCCCGAACCCTCCGCGGCTGACTACGTGCAGCAACACAGGCACACTCAGTTCGGCGACATGGCGAAAGCCACAATCGCACTCGCGCGCTATCGGGCATCGAACAACTCGTTGAGTGTCGAAGTCCTTCACACCATCCGGTAGCCCATCTGCTACTGGATGGGACGAGGCGCTCAACTTCCGTGAGAGCATCGCTGGATGCACGACGATGTTGCGATAGATGTGCGGAGCGAACCGTTTCGTGCTGGTGAGTCCGTAGTACTCCGCAGTCTGCACACGTTCTGGTCCCGCGGTCGGGCGGTTTCGTTCGCGGTTGCCGGGCGAGTCCTCGTCGACAACGACGACGTCGCCGTGGTCGCAAGCCCGCTCGGTGCCGCGGTCCGCCGTCGAGCGGGTGTCGGGAGCGGACCGAACTCGAGGCTTGTGCTCCCCGTCGACTGGGATGGTTCCTACATCGAGGACAGCTGGTCGGGTGTGCCCGTGGTTCGCGTGCACCCGAAGGGGGCAGCGTGGTCGGTGTGGCGTTGGCACGACGGGACGCGGTGGCTCCCGGACTGGTACATCAACCTCGAGCTGCCATGGGTACGAACCCCGATGGGCTTCGACAGTCAGGACTGGACACTCGATGTCATCGCACGCCGGGACGCTGAGGGTCGCTGGTCGGTCCGCTACAAGGACGAAGACGAACTCGCCTTCTACGCTGACAAGGGCCTGGTCTCCGAAGCTCACCGCGCGATGATCCAACGCACCGGCGAGCAAGCCACCACCGCCGTGCACGACGGCTCGTTCCCATTCAATGCAGATTGGTCCGAGTGGACACCGCAACCGAACTGGTTGGCTCCGCAGATGCCTGCAGATTGGGATGCAGCCTGATAGAGCTCCTTAAGCGGTCGCTGTCCGATTCATCATGGAGGCGTGGTTGACGGGGCGTTAGCGTGGCCGGATGAGCGTGTTCACGTCGACTGCCGAGTTCTACGGGGCGTACCGCTCTGACGTTCCACCAGTGGTCGCGCAGCGTCTGGCAGAAGTGGCGCCACCGGCCGGACCCGACGGGGTGCGGCGGCTGCTGGATGTAGGGACCGGCACCGGCTTCGTCATCACCGCGCTGGACCCGTATTTCGATGATCTCATCGGCGTTGACCCGGACCGGGACCTGCTTTCCGTCGCATCGCAGTCGCTCACCGCGCAGATCGCGCAGCGCCGCGTAGCGCTCATCCACGCGACCGCTGAAGACTTCACGGTGCCGCCCGGGTGGCGGCCGCAGCTCGTGACGGTATGTCGCGCGTTCCACTGGTTAGATCGACAACGGTTCCTCGCACGCGCACGAGACGTCCTCGCCCCGGACGGCGTGCTCGCGATCTTTGGAGACCGCAGCGTATGGGCGGCGAACGCACCATGGAAGACCGTGACCCTCGACGTCATTCGCGCCTTCCTCGGAGAGGAACGTCGCGCGGGTACCAGCACATACCGGGCACCAACCCACGACTACGCCGACGACCTCGTCGACGCCGGCTACTTCGGGGTGCAGCGCGAATCAATTCCGGTGCGGCGAACCCGCACGGTGGAGAGCGTCATCGGGTATCTGCACTCGACCTCGTTCGCATCCCTAACTGTCCTTGGCGACCGCCGAAGTGCGTTCGACAGCGAACTCGCCGAACGGCTCGCACCGCTCGTCGACGCCGACGGACTCCTCGTCGACGACAACGAATTCACCATCCTCACCGCACACCGCTGACCGGATGACGGACCGGCGTTCGACGTATCAGTAGCCGATGAGCCTCCGGACGATTGCGTGCGCTCTGCGTCAGTCCACGGGGAACGGACGACGAGCGATCCACGCAATGAAACCGACGATGAGGAGCGCGGCGACAGCAAGGTAGCCCCATCCGTTTGCGGAGCGGGCTTCGAGCAATCCGACTCCGAGGACGACGGTCACTGCCGCGAACGGCAACGCGACAACGGGCAGGATCGGGCTCGGACCAGGTTGAGCGTGAAGAGCGAGCTGCGCGTCGTGAACCCATCGCTTGTTCCGAGCGCACCACACGATTCCTGCGGCGGTAGGCACGAGGACGGGCCGCCAATCACGAGACCGACGCGGCCAAAAACCCGATGGCGGCCATCAAAGCCCCACGGGCACAGCGCGGCTGCGCGACCTCAACCACATCGCGAGTGCCGTGGTTGCGAGCCCAGCCGCCGCGGCGACCAGCCAGGCCAGTTCGTATCCACGAACGCTTTGACCTGTGGTCGCCAAGGCGGTCACGAGCACCGCCACCCCGAGGCTCGAGCCGACCTGGCGGGCCGTGTTCAGTACGCCGGTTCCGGCACCGGACTGCGTCTGTGGCACCATCGACGCGCCTGTGGCGAGGAGGTTCCCCATCGCCAGTCCGACCCCGATCCCGCCGACGACCAGCTGCGGGAAGAGCACGGCGAAGTACGCGGGGTGGCCCGTTCGCATGAGGACGCCCCACAGCATGCCGGCCGCGAACACGGCACCACCCCAGGCCACCCAGGTGACCGGCCGGATGCGTGTGCCGACACGGCGCAGGACCGCGGTGGTGATCGGCACCATCAGCGGCCCGGGTGCCATGGCCATGCCGGTCAGCACCGGACCGTAGTGCCAGACGTCCTGCAACCACAGCGAGTTCGAGAGCAGCATGATGCCGAACGCGGCGGAGAACGCGAGCATCGCGACGTTCGCCAGCGGGAAGCCCTTCCGGGTCACGACGGACGGGTCGATAAGGGGGTTCCGGTGCACGCGTGACCGCCACACGAACGCTGCTGTCGCCAGTACGACGATCGCGCCGACGACGATCGTCGCAGCGGTCCACCCGACCGACGGGACCTCCACGATGAGACCGATGAGCGCGGCCACCGCGGCCGAGAGGAGCAGCGCGCTCAGCAGGTCCGGGTGCGGCGCTCCTTGCTGACCGGGCAGTCGTGGCACGCGTCGCGCGGTAATGAGGATCGCGGCGATGCCGATCGGCAGATTGATCAGGAACACCCAACGCCAGTCGAGCGTGACGAGGAGGCCACCGATGGTGGGTCCGGTTGCGGCGGCGAGCGCGCCGACCGCTGCCCAGTTGCGGACAGCGTGCGGTCGGCGGTCGGGTGCGGTCGTCCCAAGTAGGAGGCTCAGCGATGCGGTCGTGATCATCGCTCCGCCGACGCCCTGCGCCACACGCGCCGCGATCAGTATCGCGAGATCTGGTGCCGCCGCGCACAGCACGGATGCCGCGGTGAAGACGATGAGCCCCGCTTGGAAGATGCGGCGGACGCCGTAGCGGTCCGCGGAACGCCCGGAGACGATGAGGAGCGCTGCGATCGCGATGGCGTAGCCGTTGATCACCCAGGACAGCCCGTCGAGGGTGCTCCCGGGCAGGTCCTTACCGATCGCGGTCACCGCTACGTTGACGACCCAGAGGTCGAGGTTGCACATGAAGTTAGCGATGAGGACGACCGCGGTGGTCGCCGTCGCCTGGCGCTGCTCCTGGAGGGCGGTGTCACCCCTGCGAAGCATTGTGGACCCGGAGGCGGACGGTGGCGGCGGTGAGCAGGGGGGTCGCGACGCCGAGGTCGCCGGCGAGGCCGATGAGGTCGCCCAGGATCGGCTCGACCTCGGTTCCGCGTCCGGCAACGAAGTCCCGGTACATGGACGTCGTGAACGGGGAGCCCGGTGTCGTCAGCGTGGTGCGGGTCGACGCCACGGCGGTGTCGCGCGCGGGGTGCCCGGCTGCTTCGAACACCGCGATGCCCTCGGCGAGCACGTCCTGTACGGTCCTGGCTCCGTCCGGGACGGCCACGATGGCGCCGACCGGACCGCCGAGCAGGACCGTCGCGGCGCCGCCCGCGGCCATGAACAGCCACTTGTCCCACATGTCCTGCTCGATGTCGTCCGACACGGCGCTCGCGAAGTCCGCGCGGGCGAATGCGGCGGCGATCGCGTCTACCTGTTCGTCCAGGCCCTCGTGCAGTGGGCCGAAGGTGATGCTCCCGCCCGGCATAAGTTGGCGGATGGTCCCGTCGTCGTCTTGGGTGGTCGCGACGACGGCGACACCACCGAGCACCTGGTGGCCGAAGTGCTCCCGGAGCCGGGCGATGTGGTCGATGCCGTTGAGCAGTGGGAGGACCAGCGTGTGGTCGCCGACCGCCGGGCTGATGTCCGCGATCGCGGCGTCGAGGGCGGTGCCCTTGACTGCGAGCAGGACGAGGTCCCATGATCCGCTGAGCGTGTCGGCCGTGACGGCTCGGACTGCGAGCTCCTGCACCGGTCCACCTGCCCGCTGGACGCGGAGCCCGTGTTCGATGAGCCGCTCCCGACGTGCCGGCCGGACCAGGAACGACACCTCGGCGTCCGTCTCGGCCAGCAGCGCTCCGAAGTAGCCGCCGACGGCGCCTGCTCCGACGATGAGTACCCGCATGATGATCACCCTTCTCGATCCTGCGTCGAGTGTGACAGCGTTTACTATCTCGAAGCAAGCCAGAGGGGGCAACCTCCCTGTTCGTTCGGTCAGGTCAGGTCAGGTCAGGTCAGGTCAGGTCGTGCTGGCCACCTCCACCTGCAGCGCGTCGCCGAGTTCGACCTGCTGGCCGTCACGTGAACCGGCCCAGGTCCACCGCGTGTTCTGCGCATCGAGGACGGCGCTGCAGGAACGACAGGTGTCCGCGCTCTGCGCTCGCGCTCCACACGTCCGGCAGTTGATCCCCAACCGTCCGAGTCCGGCATTCGGGGCGTGCTGCTCCGCCCAGAGCGCGTAGGCGTGCAGGACCGGGACCGCGTCGGCCCCGGCCTGCGTGAGGCGGTACTCAGCGCGGGGCCGGACCCCGTCACCAATCGGGACGCGCTCGAGGAGCCCGTCGCCGATCATCGACTTGAGGCGCGCACTCAGCGCCTTGTCGGTGATGCCCGTCCACTCGGCGAACTGATCGAAGCGGGTGGCGCCACCGAGCGCCTCACGGAGGATGAGCAGCACCCACGGGTCACCGAGGACATTGATCCCCCTCGCGATGGTGCAGGGCCGGTCGGACCAATCAGAACGCAGCGGCATGGCGAACTCCTCTCCAGGTACCAGGCGACTGTACTCGGGCAAGTGGGAGGGTCAACCGGATGTCAGCCGGCGCTGCTGTCCGACGCGCTCCGCTTCCCGAAGCCGCCGAATCCGGTCCCCTCCGTGACCGCGCGGGCGGTGATCGAACCGGAACCGCCCCCGGTGCCGAGGACCGTCACGTACTCCCCCTTCGACAGTGCGCTCAGCGAGCTCTGCTGCGTGGTGCTCACCCGTGCGGTGGGCGGCACGATCACCTTCTCGGTGGAACCGGACGCCGTCGTCAGCGTCAGGGTGTCGCCGGAGACGCCCGTGATCGTGCCGACCATGGCATTGCCGGAGCGCGCGCCGCCGACCCCGGCGCGACCTCCCGACTGGGCCCCGTACTGGCGCGACGTGGCCGGTCCGGACGCCGTGACGTCCGACTGGTGCCGAGCGATCAGGACGCCGCTGATGAGGCCGACACCGAGTGCGACGAGGACCGCGAGTCCGGGGAGCAGGAGTGTCCAGAATCGGCGGAGAGGGCGGGGGCTGCGAATGGTGGCCATGGGGGTTCCTTCCTGGGGTTCAGACGCTCCGGAGCGCCTGAATGGGTCGCATGGTGGCCGCACGGAGCGCGGGGTACACGCCGAAGAACACGCCGATGGCGAGGGAGACGCCCAGCGCGAGGGGGATGCTCACGAGCACGAGGACGGGTCGTGTTCCGTCGATCGGGAATTGGGCTCCGATGACGGCGACGAACACGCCGAAGACGCCGCCGACGAGGGTCAGGGTCCCGGACTCCACGAGGAACTGCGCGGCGATGGACCGTCGCGTGGCGCCGATGGCCTTCCGGATCCCGATCTCCCGGGTCCGTTCCGTCACCGTCACCAGCATGACGTTCGTCACTCCGATGCCGCCGACCAGCAGGCTGATCGCCGCGACGGCTCCGAGGAGCACCGTGAAGCTCTCGGCGCTCTCCTGCCGCGTCTGCAGCAGCGATGCGGGGCTGGTGACGGTGAAGGGGCTGTCGGCCGCGCTGGCACCGACCAGTTGATCGAGCTCGACCTGCACCTCCCCCTCGGCGGCGGGGACGTCCGCGGCCGACCGGGCGGAGACCAGCAGACCCGACACGGCTCCGTAGCCCGTGAAGGACCGCTGGACGGTGGTGATCGGCAGCACCACCTCACTGTTCGGGTCGGCGAACCCGGTCGCGGTCTGTTCGGCGAGCACGCCGGTCACCGTGAACGGCACACCACCCACGGTGAGCTGTTGCCCCACAGCGCTGCGTCGGCCGAACAGCTCGGTGGCCAGGGTCGGTCCGACGACCGCGCCCTGCGTCGCCGACGCGCTCGAACCGAACGCCTGACCGGAGGAGATCCCCACTGAACCGACCGAGAACCACGCCGTGGTGGTCCCGATCACGTCGATCCCGGTCTCCGACGCCGAGTCGGCCGTGACGGTCTGCGTCGTCGTCACCTCCGGCACGACGCGTCCCACGTGGCCGAGGCCGGCGTCCTGCAGGGCCGTCGCGGTCGCGGTGGTGACCGGTTGTGTCGCCGACACCGCGGCGGCGTGGCCGCCACCGGAACCGGTCGCGCCGGTGCGGACCGTGAGCGTGTTCGTGCCGAGGGAGTCGATTGAATTGGACACCTGCTGCGCAGAGCCGTTGCCGACGGCGAGCAACAGGATGACCGCTGCGACCCCGATCATCACCCCGAGCAGGGTGAGCACGGAACGGAGCTTGTTTGCTGTGACGCCGCGGAGTGCAGCGAGCACTAGTTCGCCAGCCCTCACCGCCGCGCTCCCCGACTCGGTCGGTCATCGACCACGAGTCCGTCGGCGACGACGAGCACCCGCCCGGCGCGTTCGGCGACGTCCTGTTCGTGCGTGATCACGACGATGGTCCGGTGTTCCGCGGCGAGTGAGTCGAACACCGAGAGCACGTCCTCGGTCGACGCGCTGTCGAGGTTGCCGGTCGGTTCGTCCGCGAGGACGAGCGTCGGTTCCATGACCAGGGCGCGTGCGACCGCCACCCGCTGCTGCTGCCCGCCGGAGAGCTCGGCGGGGAGGTGGTCCGCCCGAGCCTCGAGCCCGACGCGCCGCAACGCAGCGGTGGCCCGCTCGCGCTGTTCCGGACGTCCGACCCCCGCGTAGGCCATCGGGAGCGCCACGTTCGCGAGCGCGGTCATCCGCGGGATCAGGTTGAACGACTGGAACACGAACCCCAGCGCGCGCCCCCTGATCCGAGCCAGCTCGTCCTCGGTCCGCGCCCCGACGTCCTGCCCGGCGAGGCGGTACACGCCCCGTTCAGGCACGTCGAGGCAACCGAGGATGTTCATGAGCGTCGACTTGCCCGACCCGGACGGCCCCATGATCGCGACGTACTCGCCGCGTTCGATCCGCAGGTCCACCCCGCGGAGCGCGTGCACCCGGTTCTCCCCCGACCCGTACCCCTGGTGCACGTCGACGAATTCGATCGCGGGCGCCGAACCGGTCTCCGGGCCGACCTCCGTCGGCTCGCGGTGCCGGGTCATCGTGTGCCACCCCCACCGGCACCACCGGTCCCGATGCCGCCTGCCGAGCCGCGGCCCGATCCGTACCCACCCGAGTCGTACCCACCTGAGCCGTACCCGCCCGTGTACCCGCCCGTACCGCGGCCGGTCCCGGCAGTGCCGGTCCCCGAACCGCCGGTCGACTGGGTGGTGGCGCTGATCGTGCCGATCGACACGGCGTCCCCGGCGTGCAGGTCCGGACTCGACACCTGTGTGCCGTCATCACCGACGATGCCGGTGGTCACCTGGACCGTCGTCGTGCGGCCGTCCTTCCCAACCACCGTCACCGTCGACTTGCCGTCCACGGTGTGCACGGCGGCGGACGGTACGGACAGGGCGTCTGCAGCGCTCGACTTCGTCGTCACGGCGACGTCAGCAGTCTCCCCGTAGCGGACGCCCTTCGGCACGGCGGTGAGCGTGAGGACGACGGGGAACTCGACGAGTGCGTCCGTGGTCGTGCCGGCGGGAGCGATCGACGTCACCTTCGCTGTCGCCGTCACCGACGGTGCGGCGGGGAAGGTCACGGTGGCCGTCTGGCCCGCCGTCAGGCTGGCGATGTCCGCTTCCGGGACGTCAGCGGTGACGGTGTCGGAGCCGGTCGCCGCGATCGTGACGAACCCCTGGTTTGCTGCGGAGCCTCCCGTCCCGACACTGGACGTGGCACTCCCTGCGTCACTGCCGGACCCGGTCGTCGCCCCCGACCCGCTGCCACTTCCCGTCGACGTGACCGTCCCGCCGGCCGAGACCTGCTGCCCGACCGAACCGGACACTTGGAGGACCTCGCCGGCGACCGGGGCGGTCAGGGTCGCGTCGCTCAGCGCAGTCTGCGCGGCGGTCAGCGCCGTCTCGTCGCTCGTCACCTTCGACTCGTCTGCGAGCAGTGCGGTCTGCGCCTGCGTCGAGGACGAACCGCCCGCCGAGCTCGCCGTCGTGGTGTCGGCGGCGGTGCGCTCGTCCCCCTCGGCGTCCTCGTCGTCGGTCAGGGCTGCCTGCGCGTTCATGACCGCCGCGCTCAGCGATCCGGTCTCGAGTGTCGCGAGAGTCGCTCCCGCCTGCACCACCTGGCCGGGGGCGACGTCGACCGCTGCCACCGTGCCTCCGACGGCGAAGTCGACCTGCGTCTCCTGCGCGGGCGCGAGCGTTCCGTCCGCCGTGACGGTACTGCTCACCGCGCCCCGCTTGACCGATGCCGTCAGTTGCGTCGCATCGGCTCCGTGCGCGGGCGCGAGCACCGCGACGACCCCACCGGCGACGACGAGCACGGCGACTCCGAGCGCTGTCGTCATCCACACGCGCTGTTTCTTCTCCATGGCGGGATCGTCGAGCGGCGGCATCGCAGCAATCTCGCAACCACTTGTCGAACTCCTGGCTGGCGCTGAGGGACGATCAAGGTGCGACCGCTAGCCCTCAGCTTGGTCGCGGCCTCCGGGCCGTTCGGCTGAGACCATCGACAACGACCACTTACGCCTCGGGCTTGGCGGCTGTCAGGAGCGTCGACGAGAACGGTACGGAGACCTCGCGCGCGCCGTCGTCTGTCAACCGCTCGACGATGCCGGACGCGACGAGGTCCGCGGTCGCAGGAGCACCGGCAGCGAGTGCGGCACCGAACGGCAGCGCCGTGAAGTGATCGCGTGCGAATGCCCGCAGATCCGGGAAGTGAACCGTCCGGATCAGCACGGATCCGGCGGCCTCCGCGAGTCCCGCTGCGGTCGCCGCCGCGACGAACGCCGACACCGTCAACGAGAACGCGGCCGCCGGACCGACAGGGCGGTCCGGAAACACGTCGGCGACGGCTTCGGCCTGCGCCTGGAGGTACGGGTTCGACGGACGATCGGTCCAGACGGTGGCGATGAGTCGGCCGCCCGGACGGAGGACACGCGCGATCTCGGACAGCGCGGCGTCCAAGTTCGGGAAGAACTGCAGACCCTGCTGGCTGAGCACGACGTCGAACGAACCGTCGGCGAAGGGCAGCGACGAAGCGTCAGCCTGCACCGTTGTGTACCGATCCCCTGCCCGCTGACGAGCGACGGCGAGCATGGCGGCGTTCACGTCGCTGGCGACGACATGCGCCCCGCTACCACGCCGTCGGGCAACGGCTTCCGCGACGTACCCCGTCCCACAGGCGAGGTCGAGGACCGCACCCTGATCCCCGGCCTCCGCCGCGAGGACGTCGACGAACGGCGACATGATCAGCTCCGACGTGACGTCGTAGCGGCGGGCGGTCTCTTGGTCAACCTGAAACTGCAGCATGCGTCGATCGTCGCTTCCGCTAGCCGGAAGCGAGCTGCGGAGGCGGCATCGCAGCGGAACGTCCGCGCAGGATGCTGAGCCGCGCGGTTACTGCAGAGCGCGCCGACGTGACACGGTCTCGCGGATCCGGTCGCCCTGGGCCACCACGGCGACGCCGACGATGACGATCAGCCCGCCGAGCAGCTCCTGGACGTTCGGGACCTCAGCCAGCCACACCCACGCAATCACGACGGCGACCGGCGGCACGAGGTACAGCAACGATGTCGACGCCGCAACCGGCATCCGCGCCACCGCGTACGCCCACAGCACGAAACCGAGCGCCGACGGCAGCACGCCGAGGTAGACGGCCGCGGCCCACACACCGGGAGTCGCCTCCGCGAAGGAACCCGCATCGACAGGCACGAACGGGACCGTCATGACAACCCCAGCGACCATGCAGTAGGTCGCGACCTCGAAACTCGAGTACCGCTTCAGGAGCGGCTTCTGCAACGGATGGTAGATACCCTGCACCACCATCGCGGCGACGACGATCCACACCGCACCACTCATGCTCACACCGCTCCGAGCGAGGCAGACGAAGACCACCCCACCGAGGGCGATCACCGACCCGACACCGACCAGGGGCGAGACCCGCTCTGCGAACAGCACGCGTGCGACTCCCACGGACACCAGGGGCGCCGCCGCGACGATGATGCTCGCGGTCCCGGCGGGAACGTGCAACTCACCCCAGTTCAGCAGCAGCTGGTACGAGGCCATTCCCGTGAACCCGCACGCAACGATCCATCCGACGTCACGGAGCCTCGGCAGGCGGATGCGGAGGACGACCCCTCCGATGAGCAGGACGAGTGCCGCGACCGCCAGGCGGACGAAGCTGAGGCCGACCGCACCGAGCCCCGGAGCGGCGACACGGATCGCCGGGAAGGCGCTGGCCCACAGCACCACGACTACGACTCCGGCGATGACAGCGGTTCGACGTTCGGACATGATCCGATCCTGGCTCCCCAGAAACGACAGCACCAGTTAGTGTTGTTGCACCATCACATCACTCACAGTGAGGTCACGATGATCGATCCCCGGCGCCTGCAGCTGCTCGCGCACCTCGAGCGACTCGGCACGATCGCGGCGGTCGCCGAGGAACTGCACCTGACTCCGTCGGGCGTCAGCATGCAACTCACAGCCCTCGAGCGAGAAGCCGGCGTAACCGTCACCGAACGTGCGGGGCGACGCCTCCGCCTGACACCGGCGGGGACCCTGCTCGCCCGGCATGGCCGGGAACTGGCGACCACGCTCACGATGGCCGAACTCGAGCTCGAGGGCATCCGCTCCGGTTCATCGGGACGCTACCGGATCGCGGCGTTCCCCACGGCGACGCAGGCGCTCGTCGCGCCCCTGGCACGTGCGATGGGCGGCCTGCCCGACCTCGAGCTCGACATCGACGTCCTCGAGCCCGACGACGCTGTCGCCGCACTCCTCGCCGGCAGTGCGGACCTGGCACTCGTGCACGGCTACTCCAACCTCCCCACGCGTCAGGCACCACGTCTGCATGCCGTGACACTCGGGTCGGAACCAGTCCTCCTCGCCACGAGCGAAGCCGGCACGGGAGCACTCGTCGACGTCGCCGACCACCCATTCATCACCGCACCCGAAGGCCTTGCGTGCGAGCGGATGGTCACGACCGCCTGTCGCAGCTCCGGGTTCGAGCCACGTGTGACCGTGCGCGCGGTCGACTACGCCGTACAACTCGCACTCGTCGCCGCTGGCGTCGGCGTCGCACTCGTGCCACGGATGGCGACGGCGGCGATGCCGGTCGGCGTCCAGACGGCGCCTGCCGAGCCCCAGATCCGACGCACGGTGTCCGTCGTGATCCGCAGGGGCCGAGAGGACGATGCCGGCCTGCGCGCCGTCATCGAGCGCCTCCTCGCCCTCGCACCCGCCGTCCTCGACAGTGATGTGAACGTCGACGCAGACAGGGCCGCGTCCGCCGTGAAGACCCTCTGAACCGCGCGCTTCGAACCCATCAGCAGAGCCGGCTACCCCTCCACTAGCCCGAAGAAAGAGCCTCCCCGCCGGATCTGAGCGCCGTCGCAGGCGCCGCGGGCTGGTCGTACGGTTCCCGCATGGTCGAACGAACTGTGCACCTCCGCCCCGAGATCGCCGCGATGGTCGGCTACGACGCCGGCCCACAGGACGCTCCCGGTGCGTTCCGCCTCGCCGGCAACGAGAACCCGTTCCCACCACTTCCCGGTGTCATCGAGGCCACGCTCGCGGCCGATCCTTCCCGCTACCCGGATGCGACGAGCAGCGCTCTCCGACGAGCCCTTGCCCGACGGCACGGCGTCGAGGAGTCGGCCGTGCACACGTCCGGCGGGAGCGTCGCGGTGATCTACCAGTTCCTCTCGGCCCTGACCGGCCCAGGAGACGAGGTCGTCCTCGCGGAGACGACGTTCGAGGCCTACCCGAAGGCGATCACGGTCGCCGGGTCGACCGCGGTGCGCGTCCCAAACCTGCCCGGCGGGTCACACGACCTCGACGGCATGATCGCCGCGATCGGCCCGGCCACCAGGGCGATCCTGGTGTGCTCACCGAACAACCCGACCAGCAACGCCATCCCGGCTTCGACGTTCGCGTCGTTCATCGACCAGGTCCCGAGCCACGTCCCCGTCCTCCTCGACGAAGCGTACGTCGAGTTCGTGACCGACGACGACCCGCTCGACGGCCCCGCGCTGCTCGCGGATCACACGAACCTGTTCGTCCTCCGCACGTTCTCGAAGGCGTACGGCCTCGCCGGCGTTCGCGTCGGGTACGCGCTCGGCGACCCCGGGGTCCTCGCCGCGATCCGCCGCGTCGCCGTGCCGTTCCTCGTCTCCTCCGCCGCCGAGGCCGCGGCGATCGCGAGCCTCGAACACGGGCGCGAACTCGCCGACCGTGTCCGGGCGGTCACCGACGCGCGCGACCGGATCAGCGGTGCGCTCCGCGCGCAGGGGTGGGATCTGCCCGACAGCGGCGGCAACTTCGTCTGGCTGCCGACCGGACCGGCGACGACGGACGTAGCAGCCGTGTTCCGTCGCCACGGGCTGCTCGTCCGCGCCTTCCCCGACGCCGGAATCCGTGTCACGATCGGGGAGGTCGAATCCCACGGCCTCGTCGTCGATGCTGCCGCGTCCGCGCGAGCGCTGGTCGCGCGGTGACCGGATCAGGGGAAGCCGCCGCGCTCAGGGACGCATTCCGTGCGGGGCGGAACGACGCCGTCCGCTCGGCGGCCGAGGCGATGCTCGAGCGCTCGAGACGCACCGGTGACGTCGCGATGGCGCACACGGCCCGCGCGGCACTCACCCGCCTCGCAATCCGGGAGGGAGACCTGGCCGGAGCGCTCGAGCACGTCGACGAGGCCCTCGCAGCAGCCCGTGGTGAGCCTGCCCGACAGGAGCTGCTCCACATCCGTGCCGCCTGCCTGCGACTGCTCGACCGGCTGGAGGAGGCTGCGAGGGCCTACCGTGACTGCATCGCGCTCGACCGGCAACTGCGCGATCCGCGTATGGCACTCGTCGACCAGCACAACCTCGCGTTCGTCGAGCTCCGCCTCGGCAACACCGCGGCGGCGGAGCGACTTTTTCGGGAGGTGCACGCCGCGGCGGATGGGACAGACGTACTCGGAGCAACCCCCGCGCTCGCCCGTGCCGCGGTTGCCCTGGCGCTCGGGGATCGCCACTCTGCGGCCGCTTGGCTCGCGGACTTCGAGCATCAGCACGCGATGCTATCCACAGTGCCGGACCCGGACGATGCTCGGGAGCTCGAACTGGTGCGAGCGAACCTGGCATCTGGAACCTGAGCGGCTGCCTGGTAGATCATTTGGTCGGCGGGGCGTTCGTCGAAGGCAGCGCCACAAACTGCAGCGGCACCGCGATGCTCAAACTCCACCGCACCGCCGGTCCCGTGCCCCACCACGACGACGGCCATCGTTCCGGAGGCACCTACCCGCCCATCTCGACCTGACTCGAGCGATGGGCGAGCACCGACCACTGCTCCGGGAACCACAACACAGCGTGACGGCGCCCGTCGACCGAGTCGCGTGGTCGGGGCGCGCTCCCCACGCCACGGTCATGAACTACCGCATCGACGGTGGCGGACAGAAGTGGCCCGGCGCGACGGCCATCAGCGGCCCCGGGACCACGAACGAGTCCATCTCGGCGACGTCGATTTTCTGGCGGTTCCTTGAAGATCACCCGAAGACCACTTCATGACTTGCTCCGCGCTAGCACTTGCGCAAAGATCGCCGCGGAGCCCGAAACCACCCGGCATGCCCGGCCGGGCCTCCACAGCCCGCCGCCCCAGATCGACGGAGTCGCCGGCGGGCTCCGGCCCGGACCCGCCGCCCCCTCGAGGTCCGGGCCGGCCCTCCCCCCGAAAGGACCCACCCTGTGACCGCAGTCATCACCGGCGCATCGTCCGGCATCGGATCAGCCTTCGCCGAACACCTCGCCTCGGAACAGCGCGACCTGGTGCTCGTGGCTCGGCGCCGTGACCGTCTCGACCAGCTCGCCGCCAGGCTCCGAGCGGAGCACGGAGTCAAAGTAGACGTCATCGCCGCCGACCTGTCAGAGCCAGGCATCTGGGACCGCATCGGCGACGAGCTCGACGAACTCGGTGTCGAAGTCGATCTCCTCGTGAACAACGCCGGGTTCGGTGTCCACGACGACGTGGTCGACTCGGCCGCCGCAGCGCTCGCCCAGCAGGTCCAGGTCAACTGCGCGGCGGTCGTCGGCCTCACCACACGGCTCCTTCCCACGATGGTCCGCAACGGTCGCGGCGCCGTCGTGAACATCGGGTCGACCGCGTCGTTCCAGCCGGTGCCGCACATGGCGGTCTACGGCGCGTCGAAGGCATTCGTGCTGTCGTTCACCGAGGCACTCGCCGTCGAACTCGAGGGCACTGGGGTGCGCGCGCTCGCAGTGTGCCCAGGTGCCACCGAGACCGAGTTCTTCGACGTCGCCGGCGAGTCCGCGAAGACGGGCCGCGCGCGCACCGCGGCGAACCTCGTCGCACACGCGATGCGCGCCCTCGAAGCCGGCAAGATCAGCACCGTCCACGGATTCGACAACGCGTTTGGCGGTCTGGTGCTGCCCAGACTCCTCCCCCGCAAGGCGATGGCACGCCTCGCCGGGCGCCTGACCGGCCGACCGAGCAGGACGGCACCCACTCCGGCTGCCTGACCAGAGCAGCGACGCACGGTCCGGTCGGCCAGGCCGTGCGTCGCCGTCACGAACAGACACGGGCGGGACGACGGTGGCGGTTTCGTCCTCCACCAGGATCGCGTCGCGAGGCACTCCGCGGCCACAGCATCTTTTTTTACTTGCTTCAGGCTATCGTCGTGGCCATGGCTGCTTCCTCGACACAAGCGCTGGTGCTGAGCCCGACATACTCAATTCGCGAGATCCGCATGGTGTTGATCGGTTTGATGGCCGCGATGTTCACCGTGCTCGTCAGCTCGAGCATCGTGGTGAACGCCTTGCCCACCATCGTGCCTGACCTCCACGGCTCGCAGACCGCCTACACGTGGATGGTCACCGCGAGCCTGCTCGCGAATGCGATCTCGACGCCCATCTGGGGGAAACTCTCGGACCTGTTCAACAAGAAGGTCCTCGTCCAGGCGGCGATCGTCGTCTTCATCGTCGGGACGATCGCGGGTGCGGTGGCGCCGAGCGCGGCGACGATGATCGCCGCGCGCGCCGTTCAGGGAATTGCCGCTGGCGGTGTCCTCGCACTGCTCCAAAGCATCCTCGGGGTGATGGTGCCCGTACGCGAGCGAGGCCGCTACGCGGGATACACGGGCGCGGTACTCGCGCTCGCAACCTCCGTGGGTCCCCTCACGGGTGGAGTCATCGTGGACAGCCCGCTCGGGTGGCGCTGGACGTTCTGGCTGTGCCTGCCGATCGCGATCGCTGCGCTCGTCATGCTGCAGCTGACCATGCACATCGCCCCTTCTTCCCGACGCGGGAAGGTCGACTGGGCCGGGATCACTCTCCTCGCTTCCGGCGTGAGCATCCTGCTCATCTGGGTCTCCTTCGTCGGGCGCCCTGGTGCGTTCGGGTGGCTGTCCGCGCCGAGCGTCGCCATGGTGGCTGTTGCCGTGCTCCTGCTCGTCGCGCTCGTCGTGGTCGAACGCCGTACCGCGTCCGCCATCCTGCCGATCGGGCTGATCAGACGCCGCACAGTCGCGCTGTCACTCATCGCGTCCTTGCCCGTCGGGTTCGGGCTCTTCGGAGCGACGACGCTGTTCTCCGAGTACCTGCAGATCGGTCGAGGCGACGGCGCGACGGCGGCGGGGCTCGCGCTTCTTCCGTTCATCCTGGGAACACTTGCGGGTTCGCTGGTGTCCGGACGGCTGATCACGGCGTACGGCCGTTGGCGTCCGTACTTGATCGGCGGCGCAGCATCCCTGACCGCTGGTTTCGCGGGGATGAGCGTGACCGGCGGCGCGACAGCGTTCTGGCAGTTCGCAGCAGCCACGACGCTCGCCGGCATCGGTGTCGGGATGCAGCAGCAGAACCTCGTCCTCGCGGTACAGAACAGCGTGGACGTCGCCGACGTCGGCGTCGCGAGCGGGACGGTCGCGTTCATCCGCGCTCTCGGCGGTGCGATCCTGCTGGCCGTCTTCGGCTCGGTCCTCGCGTCGAAGTCATCGGCAGCGATTACCGACGCGTTGCGATCCGCGCACCAGTCCGTCTCCGGATCCCTCGAACTCGATCACCTCGGGGTCCTCCCCCACACCGCGCAGGCCATCGTCCGTACCGCGTACGCGGACAGCTTCGGGCTGCCGTTCGTGGTCGCGGCATGCGTCGCAGCGGTCGGGCTCCTCGCGGCGATCGCAATCAAGCACAGCGAGTTGCGTGGGTCTTCGCACATCCCCACCTCGCGGTCGACACCCGTGTCGACGGTCGACGGTGCGGAGATCTGAGTTATCCCGTGCCCGCTCGGGTCCGAGCGGGCACGGGATCAATCGACGTGCGGCGCAGCCACACTGCCCGCGTCCCGCGCGGCGCGGACGTCAGAGCCGCTCGATCACCATCGCGTTCGCGAGGCCACCGGCCTCACAGATGGTTTGCAACCCGAAGCGACCGCCGGTTCGATCCAGAACCCCGAGCAGGGATCCGAGCAGACGTCCACCGCTTGCGCCGAGCGGGTGTCCGAAGGCGAGCGCGCCACCATCGACGTTGACCAGCTCCGGGTCGGCGTGGATCTCATCGAGCCACGCCAGGACGACACTTGAGAACGCTTCGTTCACTTCGAACGCGTCCATGTCGTGCACACCGAGCCCAGCTCGCTCGAGCACACGACGCGTCGCCGGAACGATGCCCGTCAGCATCAGCGTCGGGTCGTCGCCGACGACCGCCATCGCGTGAACGCGTGCACGTGGAGTGAGCCCGAACCGACGCACCGCGTCCTCGGACGCCAGCAACACGGCGGCAGCGCCGTCGTTGACTGGGCTCGAGTTCCCCGCTGTCACCGTCCACTCCAGGTCAGGGAACCGTGCAGCCCACTGGTCGGTCCGGAACGCTGGCTGCAGCGCGGCAAGCGCATCCGGCGTCGTGCCCGGGCGTACGGATTCATCGACGAGGAGCGGCTTCTCCCCTGGCAGGGGAACAAGCTGCGACGCCAGGCGCCCGTCTCCGAATGCGGCGGCGGCTCGTGTATGGCTGCGGACAGCGAATGCGTCGGACCGCTCGCGGCTGATGCCCCATCGGTTCGCGATGAGGTCGGCGCTGATGCCTTGCGGAACGAGTGGGTACTTCGCCGGTGCCGTTGTCCCGAACGGGTTCCGGCCCGCCAGCTGCGAACCGATCGGCACGCTGCTCATCGATTCGACACCCGATGCGATGACCAGATCGTATGCGCCCGCCTGAATACCCTGCGCACCGAAGTGCACCGCCTGCTGGCCGGACCCGCACTGCCGGTCGATGGTGACCGCGGGAACCGACGGCGGCAGTCCAGCCGCGAGCGCAGCCCACCGGGCGCTGTTAGCGCTCTGCTCACCGATCTGACCGACCACCCCTGAGATGACATCGTCGACCGCCTCGGGATCCACACCGGTGCGCGCGATCAGCGACCGGAGGACGTGGGCGTGCAACTCGACCGGGTGTGCGTCGGAGTAGGCGCCGCCGACCTTCCCCTTCGCGAACGGCGTCCGCACGGCGTCGATGATGAATGCATCCATGTGTTCCTCTCTGCGGCGTCGGCTGCGACGCCGCTTCAGGAGCACCGTACGAGCGGAACCCCCACCGAGGACCGCTCCAGGTGGAAAGCAACAAGCTATGCTCGGGATAGCCGCCTATGACTTGGCGATGGTCGCTAAGGCCCGCCGCTCAGCGAAGAAGGGGACGTGGATGCACGCCGACTCGGAGGCCGTACGACTGGCTGTGTACCAGCAGCTCGCAGAGCGCGGGACCGCCCCCTCCACCGTGACCCTCGCGGAACAGTTCAACGTGGCAGTGCCGGATGTCGCTGCAGCACTGCGCGACCTCGAGCATGAACGACATCTCGTGCTCGGCGGCGACGGGGCGGTGGAGCTCGCGCATCCCTTCGCGACCAGGGACTTCGGCTTCGCAGTGAAGAGTGACCGAACGCTGTGGTGGGGCGGGTGCGCGTGGGACGCCTTCGCTATCCCGCACCTCGTTCCCGGCATCTCGTCCGCGCTCGTCGCCACCACGTGTCCTGCATGCAGCACCGCCCATGCATGGAACGTGCACGTCGATGTCCCACCACCTGGCGAGCAGGTAGCGCATTTCCTGATGCCGATGGCACACGTGTGGGACGACGTCGTCCACGCCTGCGAACATCAACGCATCTTCTGCGACGAGGCATGCGTGTACGACTGGCTCGCTCGGACGGGCAACGAGCGCGGTGCCGTGTTCTCGCTCGAACAGCTTTGGCGCCTCGCCTCCGGGTGGTACGAAGGCCGCCTCGATCGGGGATACGAGCGACGCGAGCCCGCGCAAGCGGCCGCCTACTTCGCCTCCGCTGGCCTGGTCGGCCCGTTCTGGGGGAACGAGGACTTGCAGTCGACCTGAACGCCGTTGCAGTCTGAGCATCGCTGGGGAGGGCCGCTACCGCTACAATTTCCTTTCTTGAAGAAAGTCAAGCGTGGAGCGTGTCGAAAGGAGTCACGATGAGTGACCACACCACAACCCAGCTTCTCGACCACGCGATGCAGCGCATCAGTATCCACACCGGCATCCCGTTCTCGACGTTCCGGGAACGGTACGAGCGGGCGGTGCCGCAGTTCGACCAGCAGCGCATCCTCGACCTGGCCGCGGCCGACGCAACCTGGGACGACGTACTCGAAGCGCTCCGACACAACGCTCCTCATGACTTCGTCATCTTCAGCTCGGTCGACGCCGGTCCCCTCATGCGACTCGCTGGTCACCGGCGGGAAGCCGTCGAGTACCTCATGGGCAATCACACGATCGCAGAACGCATGTTCCGGTACGACCCCCACACCCTGCTCTACGCGCCGTTGCGGGTCCTGCTGTTCGAGGACGAGGCCGGCGCCGCCGTCTTCGCACTCGACCGGCCGTCGACTGCATTCGGCAGTCTCGGGCGGTCCGAGATCGACGAGGTCGGAGTGCAGCTCGATCGGAAGGTCGCTGCACTGCTCGAAGCGATCGGCGTCGCGGCACCAAAGACGCTGATGGCCTCAACTCCGGCCGACGCGAGCGCACGCTCGCGCATCATCGCCTGACCGTTCGACCGGGCTGCCCGGTCCCTCATCGGGCATGCAGCCTGCGCAGCAGCCTCAGCTGGTCGGCGTCGGCGGTGTCGGCGTCAGCGCGATCTTGTCGGTTCAGCATGCGGCCACCGTCACCGGTGAGGCGCAGGTAGTAGTCCGCATCGCGCTTCCGCGCCTCATCAGTTGTAGCGTCGATTGCTCAATATTCTTTCGGAGGACGCCGCAGTCGCGCCGTAGACGCCCGTCGCACAAGGGTCGAGGTGATAAGGCTCTCCGTCGGCTCTTGTTCGGATAGTGCTCTCAACGACCGGTCGACGAGCTCGACCGCCACGGAACTCAGTGACGTGATCCCGGGCGCGACCATGTCGACGAGCGTGGTGCCGTCGAAGCTCGCGATCGCGATGTCGTGCGGCACTCGGTACCCGTCGTGTTGGAGAGCGGTGAGGACCCCGACGGCGATCGTGTCGGCGGTACACAGCACTGCGTCAGCGTCGGGGTACTCGCTCCGGATGTGGGCTGCAGCGTCGATACCGCTTGAGAAGGCGAACGCTGGCATCTGCAGTACGTGGTCCCTTGGGCGGGCGACCGTGCGGAAGGCCGCGACGCGTTCGCGGCTGGCGGAGGAGGCAGCCTGAGCGTCGACGAGCACGATGCTTCGTCGGCCGCCGGCGCGCAGGTGCTCGGTCAGCAGGCGCATGCCAGCCGCATCGTCCCGGCGGACCACGGCACCGTCGAACCCGTCCGCCACGCGGTCGATCTGGACGACGCGGTGGCGTCTGGCCACGGTGGCGAGGGCTGGTCCACTCTCAGCGGCGGAGACCGGCACCACCAGCACGGCGTCAACGAGGGCTCGGTCGATCGTGGCGAGCTGTCGTCGTTCGGTTTCGACGGACTCGTTCGTGTCGATCGTCACCAGCCGCCGTCCCACAGCATCGAGGCGGCGCGAGTACGCGGCGACGAGTTCGGCGAAGTACGGGTTCTCGATCGCCGGGACGACGAGGGCAACCGCCTCGGTGGACTGAGTGCGGAGCGCCCGCGCTGCCGCGTTCACTCGGTACCCGAGATCCGACTGCGCTTGACGGACCCGCTCGGCGAGCCGGTCGTCGACGTTCCGGTCGACGCCCGACAGCACTCGGCTCGCGGTCGTGACGGAAACCCCCGCGGCTGCGGCGACGTCCTTAAGGCTCACGCGCGTCGCCATCGGACCTCCCATCGGTCCCTCTGACCATACCGACGCCGTGGCCGTCGCTCGGTCTTGACGTGTCGAGCAGGTCGTGCGATCCTCGGGAAATGCATTTCCGAGAAGCCTCGGACGTCGTCGTCGTGGGCTCCGTGAACCTGGACTCGTCGTTCACCGTGGACCGCCTCCCCGCTGAAGGTGAGACACTCGCCGGCACGTCCGCGCCCACGACCGGTGGGGGCAAGGGCGCCAACCAGGCTCATGCCGCCGCGGCGGCCGGTGCCCGTACCGCTCTCGTCGCGGCCGTCGGACCTGACGCCGGACCTGCGCTCGAGGACCTCGCTGCCGTCGGTGTCGAACTGGGGGGCGTGGTCTCCACCGCCGTACCCACCGGACGCGCCGTGCTCCTCGTCACCCCGGGCGACAACGCCATCGTGGTCGCTCCGGGTGCCAACGCACGGCTCGACGCTGCCGCCGTCGAGGCCTGGGTGACCACGCACCCCACGCCGCGCGTCGCTGTCATCGGGAACGAGGTCCCGGAGTCTGCCGTGCTCGCCACCGTCGAGGCTTTCGGGGCAGTGAGCCGCCTGGTCTACAACCCGTCGCCATGGCGCCCCGCCTCCGCCGCGGTCCTGCCCCGGGTCGGTGTCGTCGTCGTGAACTCCGTCGAACTCGGTCAGGTCCTCGGCGATGACGTCCCGGCGAGCGTCGATGCCGTCACCGCCCGCATCGTCGACGTTCCGGGCGACACGGTCGTCGTCACCATCGGTGCCGACGGCTCCGTTGTGCGGCACGATGGAGACGTCGTGTACGTGCCGGCCGTCCCCGCGGAAGCTATCAGCACCGTCGGCGCCGGCGATGCGTTCCTCGGGACCCTCGCGGCTGGACTCGCGCAGGGCGCAGCCGTCGTCGAGGCCGTCCGGGTAGCTGCCGCAGCAGCAGCCCGCACCGTCGGGAGCGCGGGCGCCCGCGTCCCGTCCCCCGCCCCTGTGTCCTGACCCCGATACGCACGAAGTACCACCCGAACCGAAAGGCTCCCCCATGAGCAACGACGCTCCTGCCTCGACCGCCCCCAGCGGTGTCGAGACGAACGGTGTCAACCCCGTCCCCGACGCCGAACGCCGCGGCACCCCGCGCGGGCTGTTCGCGATCTGGTTCGCCTGGAACATCTCGATCCTGGGCATCAGCTACGGCATCTACGTGTTCGGGCTCGGCCTGAGCGTCTGGCAGGCGATCATCGCTGGCACGCTCGGCTACCTGGTGTCCTCGGCGCTCGTCGGGATCCTCGCCGTCGGGGGCCCGCGCACCGGGCTACCGACGCTCGTGCAGACTCGGATGGCGTTCGGTGTACGCGGCAACTCGGTGCCGGCGTTCTTCGCATACCTGTCCAATATGGGCTGGAAGGTCACCATCATCACGCTCGCGTCCACGACCGGAGCGAACCTGTTCTCGACGCTCTGGCCCGGTGTCTTCGGCAACGGCACGGGCGGCTCCGCCTGGTACACGATCGCGCTCTGGTTCGTCGTCGTGCTCGCCGTCACGATGACCGTGTCCGTGATGGGGCACGCATTCATCATGAAGATCGAGGTCTGGATTTCGTGGGTCACGGGTCTGATGACCTTGGCGTTCCTCGGGTTCATCGTTCCGCAGATCCGCTGGGACCACCTCGGTGACGCTGCGAGCGGCAGCCCCATCACGTTCCTCGGCGGCATCATCATGGCGATGACCCTGGTCGGCATCGGCTTCCTCAACTACGGCGGCGATTTCGCTCGCTACCTGCCCAGCAGCACGTCTGCCCGGGGGGTCATCGGTTGGACGACCGCTGGCCTCTCGGTCCCTGTCGTGCTGCTCCTCGTCGTCGGCGTGCTGCTGGTGGGCGGCGACCCGAAGCTCGGCTCGGCCGCAGCGAACGACCCCATCGGCGCGCTCACGGCCCTGCTGCCGCTGTGGTTCTTCATCCCGTTCTCCATCGTGGTCGTGGTGTCGCTCGTGTCCGCGGCGATCACCGGCATCTACAGCTCCGGTCTTGCGCTCATGGCCGTCGGCGTGCCGCTGCGCCGCGCGGTGACCACCGCGATCAACGCCCTGATCATCGCCGCCGGCGCGTTCTACCTGCTGTTCGTGTCCACGTCGTTCCTCGCCACGTTCCAGTCCTTCCTGTCACTCATCGCTGTCATGATGGGCACCCTCGGCGGTATCCAGCTCATCGACTTCATCCGACAGCGTCGGCGCGGCTGGGACCCGGCACTCGCGCGACCCCGCGGGCTGGGTGGCCGCAACGGCCGTTGGACCGCGCTCCTCAGCCTGGCCATCGGCACGGTGGTGGGACTTGGCCTGGTCACGAGCGCCGACCCGAACTTCGCACACGTCACCGGCTTCCTGCTCACCGAGGGCGCCCGCACCGGCGTGATCGGTGCGAGCAACATCGGCGTCGTCGTGGCGCTGCTGCTCGGCGGCGGCTCCTACGCCTTCCTGACCTTCGTGCTGAAGGCCGACCCGGCCCCGGACGCCTCCGCACTGCGCTCCGGCGCGGACGGTGTGCGGGTCGTCGCATGACCGATCGTTCGTTCCGCGACCCCGACGCGTGGCACCGTCCAGCCGCGTACTGGTTCTGGCACCGGCCACCGACGGACGACGAGGTCCGCACACAGGTGCGCGGCATGCACGACGCGGGGTTCCACTCCTTCCAGGTGCAGGCACGACTCTCCTACCCGATGACGGGGTACCTGGACGACCACTTCCTGCGCTCGTACCGACTCGCTGCCGACGAAGCTGCTGCCCGAGGCATGGTGATGGGCATCTACGACGACTACAACTGGCAGTCCGGGCACGCGGGCGGCCGGGCCGTCGCCGGACACGACGAGTACCGGGAGCGGCTGCTGTTCTGGACTCGGCTCGACGACAGGGGCCGGGGCCGCGTCTCCGGCATCGTGTCGGCGACCGAGAACCTGGGCCCCGCGGCCATGCACTGGCACTACGAAACCGGAGTCCCGACCTGGACGGATTGGCGCGTCGAGCACGCGCTCATCGTGGAAGACGACGGCTCAGTGATCGACCGCGCCGCCGATGCCCGTGTCGACGGCACGGCGGACGGGGCGCTCATCGCACTCGCGGAGGCGGACACCGGCACCCTCGTGCTGGTATCCGCGCGGAGTGCCACGTCCCGCATGGCCAACCCGCTCAACGTCGAGGCGGTCGAGCGGTTCGTCGAGGTCGGCTACGAACCCATCAGACGCGCGCTCGGCGAGCACGTCGGCACCACCGTTCGCTACCTCTTCTTCGACCAACCGCACGCCATCTCGTACGACTGGGCGGAACGCGACGGGGACGTCAGTGGCTCGGTGCCGTGGCACGCGGACCTGAGCGCCGCCCTGCGCGACGCGTTCGGCCCCGACCTGCCGGCGACGCTCGCCGCCGCGTTCGGTGCTCCCGCAGCGTCCACTACCGACGCGGCACTCGCCCGTCGGTCGCGGTTCTGGGCGATCTTTAGCGGATTCGCGATCGAGACGTGGATCGGCACCGTCACCGCCTGGTCGCATCGACGCGGACTGCTGCAGTCCGGGCACGAGGTCCTCAGCCACGTCGGCTCGTGGGAGCCCGGTACGGCGTTCGTGAACTGGGACCTGCGGGCGAATTTTGGACTCGACCACTTCGGTGTAGACCGGTACCGGGACCTCACCGCCGTCGACGCGCAGGACGCCGTCGGGCAGCTCTCCCCGGCACTCGGCGACGGGGTCGCGCGCGCGTCCGGACGCTCCGGCACCATCGTCGAGCAGTACTTCATGACGCCACCCCCGGGCGGCGCGCCGTTCTCCGGGCACTGGGGGCTGACGCTCGACGAGCTCCGGTCGACCGCGGTGCGGCACCACTTCGCGGGCATGCGGCAGATGCTCTTCCACGGGTACACGCAGACGGACGGGCACGATCGTGACCACGAGTCGCTCGTGAACCCGCGATTCGACTTCCCACCGGGCATCAACCACGAACCGTGGTTCACCGAGCACCACCACCGGTACGCCGAGGAGTCCGCACGGCTCAGTACCTTCCTGGACACGTTCACGCCCGACGTACGCGTGCTGCTCCTCTGGCCGCTCCGGACGATCTGGACCGACGGCCCGTCGGGGATGCACGCTGAACACCTCGGCGCATGGGCGCGCCTGCTCTCCGAGGCGAACGTGCCATTCCGGATCATCGACGAGCGGGAGCTGACCGACGTCGACGACCCGCCCACCGCAGAGGTGCTCATCCTGCCCGCCGTCCGGACCCTGCGTGACGACACGTCCGTGGCGGTCCTCCGGGCGGCACGGGAGCGCGGCGTCCGCGTCGTTGCGAGCGGACGACTGCCGTCAGTGCTGGAGTCGGGCCTCCCCGGTTCGCCTGTCGACGTCGGGGCGGACCTCGTACCCGAACCAGCCCTCGAAGCTCTCGGCCGGGTGCGGGCATTCCCGCCGGGTGTCGCGGTGCGGACCGGCACGGACCCTGACGGTCTCCGTCGGTCCGCGCTCCACAATGACGGGCCGGGTAACTGGCGTCCCACCACCGACGTGGCACCCCCGTGGGCGGTCGAGTGGAACGCCGGCACCGGCAGCACGAACGCGGACCTCACGCATCACCGACCCGACCCCGCGCGCCTCCTGCGCCCCGGCGAGCTCCGGCTCCTGACATGGACAGACGAGAACGACCGAGCCGCTGGCACCGGCGAGGCCGCACTCGACGACCAGGCCCCGCGCTCCCCGCTCGATGCCACCTGGACGCTCGCGCTCGGCGACGCCCACCCGATGCCGACGGACGTCACCGGCGGCTGGCAACTCGTCGACCCGACATTCTCAGGCACCGGTGTCTACCGCACGACGATCACGCTGGAACGACCGACGGCGTTCACCATCGAGCTCCCGCACGTCCGCGGCGCCGCGACGGTGTCGGTCGGAGGCGAGCGGATCTGCGACCTCGGCTGGCGCCCCTTCCGCGCCGAGGTCTCGGCCGACCGCACCCGCGCCGGCGAGAACACCATCGAGATCACCGTGTCGGGAACGGCGGCGAACCGCTACTACGCGGGCACGGGCCTCCGCTCTGAACCCGAGCCCGACGGCCTGCTCGCCGCCCCGGCCTTGACCATCCAAGAGGACCGCACATGCTGAAGGGCATTCACCCCGCGGTCTCCCCCGATCTGCTCGGAGTGCTCGCACGGATGGGACACGGCGACACCATCGCTGTCGTCGACCGGAACTACCCCGCGTACTCGACCAACGACACGGTCCTCCGACTCGACATGCTCGACACGACGACTGCCGCGGAGATCGTGCTCGGGCTCCTGCCGCTCGACACGTTCGTCGAGCGACCCGTGGAACGCATGGTGCCGGACGTCGGCCCCGACGACGTCCTCCCCGCGCATGCCGCGCTGCTCGCCGTCGCTGAGACCGCCGAGGGTCGGACGGTGCGCTCCCGCGCCGTCGCGCGCACCGATTTCTACGCGCGCGCTCGAGCGGCGGCCGCGTGCGTCGTGACGAGCGACGACCGACCGTTCGCCTGTTTCCTGCTCACGAAAGGTGTGCTCAGGTGATAAGGCACCCCGGATGATCGCCGGGATCGTCCACGCATGGAAAGCATGGGGTGTTGGAGACCGGCGTTGTGCCGCCGGCGTTGTGCCGCTCCAGTTCGGCGTACTCAATCGGGTGCGAGCCGGTCATGTGTCACAATGCCGCAATACGGTCTCATCAGCGGCTATTGGTGTAGGTCCCGCTCGTCGCAAGGGCCGTTAGCCTCAGGGGATAACGGACGGCGGAAAGTACGACGTTCTATGGGACGAAGCGCGCCGCTTCCTGTACGAGGGCACCCTCCGCGTTGATCATGCTCCGGTCACCGGTGACCCGCGCTGGGGTCTCAGGCTCGTCCTGTTCCCACCGGCGCACGTCGCTGCATCGTGAGCGCAGCCTCCGCTGAACTCGGCAGCCTCTACAACGGGGCGCACCTCGTCTTCGACGTCGCCGACCTGCGCCTGACGGTCACGAACATGTAGCCCTACCGCGACGAAATCGAGCAGACGACAATCGAACACTAGGTCGACGCTGTCGAGCGCGCTCGCGATCTGCTGGACGTGCTCGGCGGATCGCCTTCCGGCGTGTTCGTGCAGGGCTTCGACGACGACACGCTGGCACCGATCCTCCGGCAAATGCATCGAACCACGGCGGCACTGCACGACGGCGTCACGCCAGCCATAGCGTTCGTCCGCGACACCGCGCACATCTCCATCGTCCACCGGCACGCGGTGCCCGACCCGTGCGCGGCCGACTACGTCCAGCGGTGCTGCGCACTCAGTCCACGACATCACAGGAGCTGCTTTCGCGCTCGCGCGGTATCGGGCGGCCGAGAACTCGAGGAGTGTCGAACGCACTCGTGAAGCGAACTGTCTACCCAATTCAGCGCAACGTTGGGCGTCGGCGGACTGGCCCCAGCCACGCCGTCAGCACTGCCGCGACGACGGCACCAGCGCCGATGATCGCGGCGAGGACCACTATTTGAAATCGCCCCGCCTCGACGGGTGAAACGCCGCCGAAGATCGCGCCGACAAAGGCCCCCGGCAGCGTGACCAGCCCTGTCGTCCGCGTCTGGTCAACGGTGGGCACCATCGCGGCCCCGATTGCACGACGAACCAGATCCGCCGTTGACCGACGCGGGGTCGCGCCGAGGGCGAGCCACCCTTCGACCTCTTCCCAGCGGTCATCGACCAGCTCGACGAACCGCCGACCAGACAGCGTCGCGATCGTCATCGTGTTCCCGATGATGATTCCCCCAATCGCCAGGATGTACCGCGGACTGAAGGTGATCGCACCGACGCCGAAGACGACCCCAAGCGCGATGAATATCCCGGCTCCCATAGCGACAGCAACCGGCACATAGCGCTCTCGCAATGATCCGAGCCGACGCGCGGCGGTCCAGGACGCGACGCCGAACATCAGTGCGAGTGCGAGCGCAATCCAGGCCGGGCTGCGGATCACGCCGGTGAGGACGAAACTGATTGCCGCCAGCTGAAGTGTCCCGCGGAGTACGGCCAGCGATGGAGCCCATGGGTTTGGAGCGCGCACAGCCAGGAGCACGATGGTGGCGACGGCCACGAGAGCGACCACGCCAACGAGCGTTGCGACGATCATCGAAGGTGTCACCACGGCACATCAACCTAGGACACGCCTGCCTGCAGCCCGCTGGGAGCCGTCACCAGCGGCGGGGCCGGGGCGGGGCTCGTTTCGGCATCAGCGTGCACCATCGGGCGCCGCACGGCGCGCAGCCGGGACGCGCTAGCGTGGGCTGCGGGTCGCTCGACCGAATACAGAACGTGGTTCGCTGCGCTGAGACCACCGACGGTGCTCTCGCCGTCCGCGCGCTCCTTCCGCGCGTTCCTTCGACCACCGCGGGTGCTTATGAGCAGTCTCACGATGCCGAGGGAAGGGAAGTCGCGCGGTACCGATTGCTATCGCCGCACTTCATCCGGCGATGCACCGGATTGGCGCTTGGTGCACGAACGATACGGCTGGTCGATGCCGTGCATCGCGCAGGGCCTCTAAAACGAGAGACGCCCGCGCCCGCTCATTGCGGTCGAGATATTTCATTCCCAGGCAGCGGTGTCGGGGTCAATGCCGTGCGCACGCGCGCTTGCGTCGATGCTGCGCCGCAGCCACGAGGCAAGCCCAATGCGGACACCGTCGTAATGCGCGGCGTACGCTGCGTTGGCCTCATACATGCGGCCAAGGATGACCTGCATCGCCCGGGTGATCGGGAAGTAGGCGGAGAACACCTCGCGATGCTGTTCCACGAGGGCGTCCGAGGCGGGGGTGCCGGGTTCGACACCGGCGCCCATGGCGCCGGCAAGGGCACGATCAAGTGCCGCCGCCGTATCGGCGATGGTTTGCCAGTCGTCGGCAGTGCGTGACGCGGAGCGTTCGGCGTATTGCCGCCACTGCGGCGAATCGCCGTAAAGTTGCCGCGCCTCAGCCGGCCACTGCGGATTCCATCCGGATCCAAACATCGCGGTCTGCTCTTCAGCGCTCATCAGCAACCCGTGTTCGTGGGCGTCAACCATCCGAGCGAGGTCATCACCGAGCGCGCTGAGACGCTTGATCCGCGCCGCAAGCTGGTCCTGCTGGGCGCGCAACGCAGCGACAACAGCCACGCTCGGATCGTCGAGGACGCTCCGAATGGATCCCAGGTCGAGTCCCAGTTCTCGGTAGACGACGATGCGCCGCAGTCGCTCGAGATCGTCTTCGGCATAGAGCCGATATCCGGCAGCGGACCGTGCTGACGGCCTCGCGAGCGCGATCTCGTCCCAGTGGTGCAACGTCCGTACCGTCACGCCGACGCGCGCCGCGGCCTGACCAACGGTCAGGTCTACAGCATCGCTAGCATCAGGCACGCGCACCATTCTTCTCGCGATCGGTGTCCGGTGCGGTGATGCCGATTGCTTCCAGGTTCTTGGCGGCCTGGCTAGCAGGATCAAACGGCTTCGCGGCGGTGAAGACGACACGTGCGTTCTCCGGCGTGATCACCTCGACATCGAGGGTGCCCCATGGCGTGTCCCGCGGCTCGCTCACCACGCCCATGTTGCAGGCTCGGCACGCAGCTACGACGGCGTCGATCTGGCTCATGACGCACGCGAAGCTGACGGACACCACCGGCACCTGATCCGGAACCGATACAGCCGGGACCAGCAGGACGTCCTGGAAGGCCCACCGGCGCAGGTGCACAAGCTGGTCCGGCACGCTGAACAGCTCGAAGAAGTCCAGGCCACGTGTCCAGAATTCGACAGAAGCGGCGAGATCAGTCGTCGGGATCGTCACAAACGACGGCATCCCGTAGATCCCGCGGAATGGCTCGGGCGCGACCGCGTCGGGGCCGGGCGCGGGGACGGGGCTCACCTCAAAGGCGTTGTAGTAATTGCTCATGCACCCCACGTTCTGCCCTAACGCGGCGTGAGGGTCAAGTCGAGGAGGCCAGGGACCAGTAAGTTGACTCGGTTCACATAGTCGCGCAGCACCAACGGGTGATGGCATGTCGATTCGGGCGTTTCACGTCGTGATTCAGGGTCCGCCCGGTCATCTCGATGCCTCGCCTGCTGGAAAACGCCGCGGCGGCGGTGTTCCGCTGGTTGCCGACCACGCTGGTGACTGGATGCACCACGCTCAACGTGTCGGGTCTTCGCAGGTAGCGGACTGTTCACCCCTAGTTGATGCACGGCACGTCGGCGTACGCCGTGCCCGCTGCCGGGGTCGGCGTGGCTGTCGGAGTCGGCTGCCCAGGATTTGTTCCTTGGGTTGAGGCTGGTGCGCGCGACCTCGTCGGCGCGGCGGTGGAGGAGGATGCGCCGGTCGTACCGGGTGTGTGCGATGGTGTGCCGGCGGCGGACGACGCCGTCATCGATGCGATGAACGTGGGGATCGCGGTGGTGTCGAGCTGGACGATGGACAGCGGTTCCCCGCCGACCTGGATCGTCGGAGTGCCCGCGACTGGCAGCGTCCCACTCCGTATCGCCGTCGGGTTCAGGTGTTGCAGTTGGGTCGCGAGCGTGAGCAGGTTGAATCCAGAGTCGGTCTCGATGGAGGAACTGACGGTGTCAATCAGGCCGCTGAGCCTGATCGGGTTGAGGAGCACCCCGGCAGACGCCATGCGCTTCGCCTCAACAGTGAGGAAGTACTGCTGGCGAGCCTCTCGGTCCAGGTCGCCGCCGGTGAGACCGTGTCGCTGTCGGACGAACGCGAGCGCCTGAGCGGGGTCGAGCGTGGATGTTCCAGCGGGGAGGTCGACTCCCGAGTACGGGTCGTCCACCGCGTGGTTGAGGCAGACGGTTACGGGACCAAGCTCCTTGACGATCTCGTAGAACCCCACCAAAGACACCCGAACGAAGTGGCTGATCGTGAGGCCGGTGATCTGCTGCACCGTCGTGATGAGGAGCTGCGCTCCTCCCGCGTCGCCTCCCGTCGCCTGGCCGATCGCGAATGCAGCATTGAGCTTGTCCATGCCGTGTCCGGGGATATTGACGTACGAGTCCCTTGGCAGCGAGATCAACGATGCGGCCCGGCCGCCGGCGGCGATGTGCAGGATGATCATCGTGTCCGTGTTGGTCCCCCCGCCGTCCTCCTGCGTACCGAGCTGTTGCAGCAGAGCTTCCGACGCACCGGCCGGGCGATGGTCGTCGCCGACGAGCAGGATGTTCTGCTCCGCTGCGCTCGACACCGGCACGGCCGAAGCCGATGCGGACGCGTGCGGGATGGCGTCAACGCGGGTGATTCCGCTGTCGAACCGGCTGTAGGCGTACGCACCGTAGGCGATCGGGATGACGAGCAGCACGGCCAGGACGCCCGCGGCGGCACCGACGAGGACGCGCCACCGGTCACGAAGCGAACGACGCGCATGGCGCGGCGGCGTGCGCTCCTGGGTTCCGCGGTGTTTCGTCATCGCACTCACGCGTGTCCTGCTCTCCCACGAACCCGCACGGTGCGGGTCTCTGCGGGCACCGTAGCGACTACGGACGGTGGCTGGCTTGCTTCGTGCTGTCCGCGCTGAGAGCTTCCTCCGCAGCTAGAACTCACTTCAGGGTTAGTTGCGGTGCGCGCTCACGGTCGGCCACCCTTGCCATAACCTAGCCTGGGGCAAGGGCGGACAGACGCCTCCCAAGCACAGGTGAATGGGAGGGACGCTGATGGAGCCTGAACTCGTCCACGCGGAGGACGCTCTCGATGATGCAACCCGTGCGTCATTGACCGGCACACATGCCGCGCTTGCTCTACGCCGCGGTCGCGCAGTGCGGTTCCTTCCAGACGTGTCTCCGTTCGCAGCCGTACCGAAAGACGTCACCGACGAAGACTGGGACAACCTACGGGCACTGGCCCGCACCAGTCCCGTGGTCCTCATGGACGGCTCACCGGGCGTCGAAACTGTCGCAAGCAACCAGATTGTCGGCCTGCAAATGGTTGCCGGCCCCCTCTTCGGCAGGCGCCAACGTGCAGCCCACAAACCTTCCAATTCGTTCGAGATCGTGCGACTCGGGCCCAACGACGCCGATGACATGCTCGCGCTAGCCAACCGAACCCGCCCGGGGCCGTTCGCTCGACGAACTGGGGAACTCGGCGTTTACTTCGGAGCCCGTCATGACGGGACACTCGTCGCTATGGCCGGCGAACGACTCCGACCACAAGGCTGGTCGGAGATCAGCGGCGTGTGCACGGACGAAGCCTTCCGCGGCCGAGGCTTGGCGCGTCGATTGATGTCCCACGTGGCGGACTCCGCCCTCGACCGCGGTGCGCGGCCCTTCCTGCACGTCGTGGCAGCCAACACCGGCGCGATCCGGCTCTACGAATCGATGGGGTACGTGCGACGACGTACCGCGATCCTCAGCATCGTCGGTTCACCGTTCAGTTGACAAGCGGCCGGCACAACAACCCGCCGAAGCGGCAAAACAAGTCGGATGTACGCCCCCGTTGTGAGTGAGGCAGTAGTAGACCGATCCGTGTCAGCCCCGCCAGCGTGCGCCACGACAGCGTTTCGCCGCAGGCACCCGCTGGCGTGGGTGCCTATAACACCTAGGTCGTAGCGCAGCGCTCAAGCGGCTCTGGTGAACCTCCGAAGGACCAACGCACCCACTATTGCCGCGCAGACGCACGCTCCTGCCCCCACGCTCAAACCAGTCCGGGCGCCGCCATCCTGGATGAGTAGCCCGAGCAGTGTCGCCCCAATTGGGGTGCTCCCGGTGAACGCCGTTGTCCACAGCGCAGTCAGCCTCCCCCGCATCTGCGGCGGGGCATTGAGCTGGATCGTGGAATTGCCAGTTGTTAGGAAGGCGATGCTGCAAGCACCTGTGACCGCCATGGCAGCGATGGCCGCAGCGAGATCGGGACTCAACGCGACCCACGCCATCGCTCCCGCATAGACGATTGCGACGATGATGAGATTACGCAAGCCGCGGATCGGGTGGCGAACGAGGACGACACCCGTGATCACCGCGCCTCCTCCGAATGCTGCTGTCAGCCACCCGTACGCTGCCGCGGGCGCGTCGAGTGAGCTTGCCGTGAAGACGGGGATGGTGACTTCGAACTCATAGGTGAACGTCCCAACGAATGCCATCATCAAGAGAGGCCCGATCAGATCAGCGTCACTGAGGGCGTAGCGAAGTCCCTCCCGCATCTGGCTGCGTGAACGCCGGACGCTCCGGGCAGGATGAAGCTGGTCGGAACGCAGCGAGAGCAGGCCGACGACCACGAGCAGGAAGCTCGCCGCATTAACCGTGAAGCACCACCCCACTCCGACAGTGCTGACGAGAACTGCAGCGACGACGGGTCCGATCGCACGTCCGACGTTCGCGAAAATACTGTTCAAGGTCACTGCGCTACGAAGAAGATCCGCCCCAACCAATTCTGGGATGAGCGCCATGCGTGCCGGATTATCAAGCGCGGTGAGCACACCGAACGCGAGTGCAGCGGCCACGATCTGCCATACGGCGATTGTGTGCAGCAGCACCGATACTCCGACGGCAAGCGAGACCGCAGCGAGGAGGATCTGCGTTGCCATCAGTGTTCGACGTTTGTCGTGGCGGTCGACAATCAGCCCCGCGTACGGGGTGAACAGCAGCACGGGTAAGAAGCGCGCGGCGGTGGTCACTCCTAGGACGAGCGGTGATCTCGTGAGCGACAGGACCAGAACGGCCTGTGCGATCGTCTCCGTCCACGAGCCCACCAAGCTCAGCGCCTGCCCGCTGGTGAATCGGCGGTAGTTGGGGACACGGAAGGCTGCCATCGCCCCGGGGCCGTCGCGATCGATCCTGGCTGTAGTCACGAACAGTTCCCTCCGCCGAAAGCGCCTGAGGCTGGTCGGCGCTGCTGACTCTGCAAAGCGCGCGGACCGCGAGAAGTGGCCACCCGCCACGCCGTGAAGTCGAGCAAACGCCGACGAGGTGAGATTTAGCTTGCTTAACGCGTGCTCTCCTGAGCGTTCGCACCATCATTCATCTCGCGCGCCCGCCAAGAGCCCAGGAGCATCAGCGCTGGGACTCGACACCGCTGACTGCCGCCCCGCAAGCGCGATGCCATCGCGGCATGTGCGAGGGCAGAGCCGCTGGACGCAGCGGCAACTGAGCATGCGCCAGGACCCGGGACCATGCGTCACGCCGAAGCTTGCTCCCTTCGCCGGCACATCGGGAGGGCCCGTGACGACATGTGCGCTGTCCGAGCATGAACTTCGATCTACTTCAGGAACCCCCGTCTTGGCTTGCCTGAGGCGAGTAGAGGTGCATGATTCAGATCATCTGATCTAGGAAGGTTTGTCATGACCACGCACTCCCATCACCCACGCACTGAAATCACCGCAGCCCTGCTCTGGTTCCTGAGCCTGCTGTGGTTCCTCGCGCAGTTCGCCGCGCAAGCTGCGTGGCGAACTCCGTACTCGTTGGCCCACAACTACGTCAGCGATCTCGGCGCAACGGCCTGCGGCCATTTCCCCGCGGGGTCGGCGATGTACGTCTGCTCGCCGCTGCACGCGGTCATGAACTTCTCGTTCGTGACCTGGGGGGCGGTGTGGGCGATCGGCTCGGTGCTGTTCGCGATCGGCCCTTCCCTGCGCCGAAGCACTCGGGCGGCGTACCTTCTCGTCGGTCTCGGCGGCGTTGGGACCGCGCTTGTCGGTGTAGTCCCGGAGAACGTCAACTTCACTGTGCACAGCCTCGCGGCGGCGCTGCAGACGTTTGCGATGACGGCGGGGCTGGCGATTCTCGGAGTCAAGGCGCTCCGCCAGGGGCGTCACACAGTGGGGGTGTTGACCCTTGGCGTCGCGTTTGCTGCAATCGTCGGGATCGTTGCGACAGCATTCGCGGAAGACAGCGGCGCGTTCATCGGAGTTCCCCTCGGTATCTGGGAGCGGATCTCTCTCTGGCCATTGCCGATCTGGCTGGCGGCAACCGGTGTCGGGCGGCTCGTCGCCCTCGTCACGGCCGCAACTGCGCCAGCGCCGCTGACGACGGCGGTTCGCGTCTCCGTGTCTCCGTCCGGACGCTGAGAGGCGGTCCCAATGCCAAGGACAGTGGATCGGCAGCAGCGCCGAGCCGAGATCAGCACCGCGACGTGGCGCGTAATCGCGCGGGGCGGCCTGGAATCCGTCACGTTGCGTTCGGTGGCGGCTGAAGCCGACATCTCGCTCGGAGTTCTCGCGCACTACTTCAGCAGCAAGGAAGATCTGATTCGTGATGCTCACCGCGCAGCGTATGACCGGGCACTAGAGCGGGTCATCCGTCACACGCGCGGGATGAGCGGTCTCGTGGCTCTCCGCACCGCGCTTCTCGAAGCGCTTCCCCTCGATGAGGAGCGTGTTCTCGAGGCGAAGGTGGACCTCGCGTTCATCGGAGTCATCGCGACGAATTCCAGCCTTCGGCGAACACGAGCGGAATCGGCAGCGACCCTGCGCCGCCTCATCCTGGGGTGCCTCTCCGAAGCAAGATCCCGAGGTGAGCTTCGACGAGGCACTCGGGACGAACTCGTGGCCGACGATTGTGCAGCACTGATCGATGGCGGTTCGGTTCTCGGCGTGCTCGAGCAGAACCATCCGGACGTGATCGGGCGGCTCACTGCCCTCGTAGACGGGCTGATCCGCCGCATCGAACAGGACCGAACGTGAAGCGCGGGCGCGTGGCCGCCGCGGGACTAGCCGTCGCTGTAGTGATCGCGGTCGCTGGCTGTGCCAGTCCCAGCAACCGGCTGCCTTCAACGCCGACCTCCGGGCAAGCCCAGCACGCTGAGACACACGCCAACGGGTGCACAACGAGCGCTTCAGCTCCGGAGAGCACCAGCGTTCTGCACCTCGTTGTCGGCCACCGTGATCGCACATACCGACTTTCGGCACCGAAGGTGACGACGCGTCCGGCCCCGTTGATCGTCGCCTTCCATGGCCGCGGTCAGAACGGCGCGGAACTCCAGCGCTACTCGGGTTTGTCGGGTCTCGCCGCGTGGGTCGCCTACCCCGACGGCGTCGAGAACGACGGCCAGCGCGCGTGGGAGGGCGCGCCATACGCGAGTGACGCGAACGACATCTCGTTCACGCAGCAGCTGATCAGCGCGGTCGAGCAACGTGCATGTATTGACACACGACGTATCGACGCGGTGGGCATCAGCAACGGAGGGGGGTTCGTAGCACTCCTGGCATGCCGCGACCCGTCCATGTTCGGAGCCTTCGCCATGGTCGACGGCGCCTTCTATTCGGGAACAGACTCAGGGTGTACCCGCGCACCGGCATCAATCCTCGAGTTCCACGGCACCGCCGACCCAGTCATTCACTACAACGGTGGATCGGGAGCAGGCGGCGCCTACCCTCCCATCACAACCTGGCTTCGCGGATGGGCAGCCACGGACCGCTGCCAGACAAGCTCGACGCGACACATCACGTCCTCGGTGACGCGACTCACCTGGTCGGATTGCGCCGAACGAACCACAGTCGTTCACTACCGGATCAACGCCGGCGGTCACACGTGGCCCGGAGCGCACGCGCACAGCGGCCCCGGGCCAACTAACGACTCCATCTCTGCGACCGCACTCATCTGGAAGTTCTTTCGGGACCACTCAGACCCGCGAACGCGGGTTGCTTTACGCAAGTAAACACGCGACTATTGGGTAGCAATCCGGCTCCAGCCGTCCCGAGACGGATTGCACCTCACCGCCCCAGGTCGAGCGGCTGGTGAGAACGGCCCGAACTCGGTCCCCCCATCGAGTTCGGGCCATCTTCGCGTTCGGACAGTGACGACGCCGACATCAGCCCCTCAGCACCTCGCAGTGAAGGTCACCTCAGATCAGCAAACTCAAATCAACACTTGATCACGGCATGAGGCGATACGACGTGATCAACACACAGGCATCTTCATGGACGAGAACTGATACTCAGAAGAAAGCTATCAGTCATGTTCCTAATGCTTCCCTCGTGTCCAAAGGCGCGCGGGGCTCGGCGAGGGAAAGTTCTTCTTCGGACGATGGCGACGCACCGTCGAAGTTTGTGCCACCGTGAGAGGACAACTGCTTGTCAAGGAGCCGCGCATGGCACAGAAAGTCACCACCTAACTCGTCGACGATTTGGCGGGCGATATCATCGAAGGTAGTAAGGGGCGTACCGTCCAATTCGCTTTTGACGGAAATAGCTACGAGATCGACCTTACCGATGGCAACGCATCTCTCTTGTTCCGGCTACGCTGTTGTGGATCGAGAACATGGGGGACGAGATGATCACCTTTACTGATTTCCTGCCAGTGCCTGACCCATCGCGGACGAAGGTGAAGTTCAACATGCGGGCCGGAGTTGGAGGTTCGGCTGCGTGGGACCTCTTGCTGGATGACGAGGAGGGCTGGCTCGACCTCAACCGGTACCGCGATCGTGGGCCCAGCAACACCTATGGCGACGCAAGATACGTCCTCAGTTTCGCGCAGCTTCCCTCGCATGGTCCGCAGTACTTCGTGTTCGGCGGCTTCTACGGAGTGACCGCGCTGGAGCCGGCCGTCTATGACGGGACGGGCTACGCGCTACGCCCATTGCCGCAATACGCGGAGTACATCAAGCGGCTTGTGATCCGCCTTGCGAAGCCGATTGGCCGAGACGTCTATCTGAGGCGGTACGAGTCGCTGCAGGACGGTCCGCTGAACCCGGAAGTGTTCGAGCTCTCGCCCCAAGTGAAGCTCGGCGGTTTCCCCGGGTACCAGTACGTGCTCCTCTCGCATGCCAGCATGCAGCGCATCATCGCCTACGGAGAGCCGAGCTGGCGGGAGGCGCTGTCGAGCGTGAAGGGTGTCTACGTCATCACCGACACCGCGACGGGCAAGCTCTACATCGGGTCGGCGTCAGCGGAAAGCGACGGCCTATGGGGGCGGTGGTCTGCCTACGCGAACGTTCGGAACCTGACCGGCGGCAACAAGGAGTTCGAAGCGCTTCGACAGACGCTTGGCGACGATTACATCGTCGCGAACTTCCAATACACGATCCTGGAAGTGTTCGACCCGAAGACCCGGCCGGAACTGGTGGTGCAGCGGGAGAAGTTCTGGAAGAACGCGCTTGCGAGTCGTCGCCATGGGATGAACCACAACTGACTATCCTCGTCCTCGCGCAGCTGCGCCTTGACCGGCTCAGGCAACGCCGACGCGACGACGATCGACCCGCGCAAGTTCTCGCGAGGACTTCAGCAGCCCGGCGCAGTGAGCCTGCGCAATCGCCCGTGGCTGTGTATCGGTCGCAGCGGACGGCACGGACGAGATCAGTGGCTCCATCCAGCGAACGCCGGAGCCGCGCACGGCTCGTCTGATGACGGCTGCCTGCTCGTCGATGCGCCACTGCTGGAGCCGTCGCATCGTGTGTGAGTGGTGGCCGCTGTCGACCAGGGTGGAAATGCGGAGCGTCATCTTCCTCGGTCCCGTGGTGAGCGGCATGGCGCAGACCGCGTCGATTCGCCGTTGCAGCATCGGCGGCCGCGGGTGATGCAGGACTAGGAAGTGAACGATGATGCTGCGCACCGCCACGTGCGGGGAGTTGTCGATTCCGCCGTCAGCGCGCCACCGCATCACGACCGAGCCCGAACGTGAAGCATCGGGGTATGCTCTTTTTTATGAGCGCTCGCGAGCTGCGCGGAGCGAGCCAGGAGTTCTGGCACGTTCAGACGCTGCCCTGCGTCACCTGGCCGACAGCGGTGACGATGCCTGCGGGTGCCATCCTGACAGTCCGAGAGGATCTGCACTGGCTCACGCTCACGGCCCAGAGCCGGAACGCGTCGGCCCAGTTGATCGTCGATCTTCGAACCTGGGAGCAGGTCTCCCACGTCCACGGTGATCTCGCTGAGCGCGCGCAGCTCGCCGTCGGCCTAGAGGCGCTGGTCACGGACCGGGCTCTGCACGACCGGAGCCGTGGCATCGCTGTTGAACCGCTGCCTCGGATGATCGCGTCCGATCCGACCACGTGGTCCGCGATGCAGGTTCTCGCAGCGGCGACCGCTGCACGATGGTCACTGCCGGAAGCCCTCGGCGGAACGCCGGAGGAAATCACTCGTGTGAACGGCGCATTCCTGACCGTCGTCTGGGGGCTTTAATGGCTGGTCCGCCTCGGCCACAGCTCGGCATCAAGGCCGGCTTCCAGCCGTGCAATGGTTGCAAGGTCCGGCCAGGCTTTGCCAGCCAAGATGGTAAGCAGCGTCACGTTGCCCATGCCGACGTCAGCAGCCACGGAACGAACACTTCGCCCGCCCATAGCGTCACGAACATTGACCACGAACTGGCGGGCAACCTCCGCGAGCGGATCGTCGGCAGGCACGTCTGGCCACGGTTGCCCGGCGAGTTCAGCCGGCGATTGCCGCATCGGACGTCCCATACCGCCAGCGTATTCGGCGGCGCGAGCGCGCACGCCCAATCCCCCCTTCGCCACGCCACATCTGCACACTTCGTCGAACGGCCCCTGCGATGAACAGCAAGCCACCTACGTATCGCCCGCAGCTTCCCGCGGAGGACTGGGCCGCCATCGAAGACTATGTGCATGGCGTCATCGACCGCGTCGAGCCGCTCGTGACATATTCAGCGAAGGAGCTGTACCCAGCGGTCACACGGCTGGTGCACTTCACCCGCTCGTCGTACGCCCCAGTTGAAGATCGCGTCGTTTTCGACCCCATCCACATCGGTCGATTTGTGAACCACCACCTGGCGACCTACAACCGGGCAAGCCGCAACACCATCCGAGCGCGACTACGCCGTGTCTCCGAGGCCCTGCTCGGCGAGGAAGCAGCCGGCCAGTTCAAAGCGCTCGGGAAAGCTGAAGCATCACGGCCGTACACGCCGGCTGAGCTCGCAGTGCTCGATGCATGGGCCTGGCAGCAGCGAACCCTGGAACGGCGCACCTCAGCCGGAGCGCTCCTCGCACTCGGACTCGGAGCGGGGCTCACCGGCGCGGAGATCATCGCGGCGCGGAGCGCCGATGTCAACGACCTCGGACCGTCCATCACGGTCAGGGGCACCTCAGGTCGCGTTGTGCCGGTGATACCGGACTGGGCTCACCGCATTCAGGCGCGACGGAACTTACTCGCGGGCGACGGGTGGATGTTCCGCACCCAGCAACGTGGCAGCAACATCAACCTCATCACCGATTTCGTCTCGCACAGCGGTCCCGCCGTGCAACTACAGGCGCGCCGCATGCGAGCAACCTGGCTCAAGCATCACCTCGAGACCGGCACTCCGCTGAAAGGCTTGCTGCGCATCGCCGGGCTCCAGTCCGCGGAGGCGCTGGACCGGGTACTGCCCTTCGTCGAAGAGTGAACGGAATCGGTGCGCCCCACAAGTACCTCGAGCGCGCCATGCCTGGCGGTCCGGTGGGACACGAGGTTGTCCCACCCGGCGCCTCAAGCAGGACCGACTTTCGACCATGCTAATCACCCACACGACACGCCCGGGATGACATACCCTCAAACGATCCCTGATCTGGGATTTCATGCTTCTGATCCCGGCTGATCGCCGGTACCGCGCATACGACAGGCATGACCGCCGATCGCAAGCACCACGACACCCGCACTTCCGCAGCGCTGCATTCTGTAGCACACTCTGCTCTAAGAAACGAGCACGACACGCGGGTGCGGGAGGCTCTGATGCGCTATCGCCCAGTGCACGTCGCGCCCACGGATTGGCGAGCTGTGCAGCAGTTCGTCGTCGACGCGGTCCTCACATACGGTCCCGCCAACGCTCGCGTCGGCGTCGAACTGGTCTCGACCGTCGGGCAATACGTGCTTTGGGCGACCAACGAACAGCATGCACCGCTGGACAGGGACGACCTGTTCTACCCGTCGATGATGAACCGCTTCATCCGAAGCCACACCGGGGCGGAAAGCACTCGCACGATGATGCGTTCCCGGCTCTACCGTGTCGCGAACGCCGTCGCCGGGGTCGAACGGCATCGCGGCGGGGTCGGGGGCCGTCCCACGATGCACCTCGCCCCCTATTCACGTCGGGAGCTCGCCGAATTGGAGTCCTGGGCGCGCACCGTACGGAACGGTCAGAAGCGGCGCGCAGCCCACATTGCCCTCGCTTTCGCCGGCGGCGCCGGACTGACCACCGGTGAGCTCCTCAACCTTCGCGGGGCGGACGTCCTCCTGACAGCGGACGGCATCTCCGTCCGCGTCGCCAGTGACCTCAGCCGACGCACGGTCCCGGTCCGGGCAGACTGGACGCACTACCTCGACGAGTACGTCCACGGGTTCCCCGACGACGAACTTTTGTTGTACCCGACCAACACCGGCAGAGGCCGCCCCACCGCATTCAGAACCGTCTACATGGGCGGACATCCCGCACCGAACCTCCAGCGGCTCCGCGACTCGTGGCTGATGGACATCATCAGCCGGTTTCCTCTCCCCGTGGTTCTGGCGGTCGCCGGGGGCGGTCTCAGTTCGTTGCAGCGCTACCTCGACGCAGTGTCCCTCGACGACGTCGGCGAGTACGAGACGGCGCTCCGCACACCGCCTGGAGGCCCCTCCACCCGCACATCCGAAACGAACACGTCACCTGGCCGCTGGCGCACCGACACCACGCTGTCGGCCATCAACAGCGCAGGTGACCTCCGATGAGCACCTACGAATCCGGGAACGCTTGGGACGCGCAGGTCGCAGCGAGCCTGCCGCCGCAGCGGCGCGTGCCTACCGGTGACTCGGTCACAGACCGGGAAGTGCAGGCTGGCGCTGGCGCGCAGTCCCTCATCGATGCGGACCTGGTCCTGACCTGGCTCAGCCGGGTACACATGTCCAAGGTCGTAACGCGCATCCAGGGATGGCGGGCCGAGGACCGTGCCGCCTCCGGGGCCGCCCCCGGGGGACGCAAAGCACACATCGACGACACCGTCATCCTCGTCATCGCCCTCATCCTCGTCATCGAAAACTCCACAGTCCGCGTCCGCGACATGGGCCGCGTGCTTGAAGCGCGTCTCACCCCAGAAGCACGCGAAGTACTCGGTATCAGCCACCTCTACGACGGCAAGTACCGCGACTGGTACTTCTTGGCGTTCCGCGCCTTGCACCGGCTCATCGACACGTTTGATGGGTGGAACCGGAAGCGCTGGGCGTCGATGACGTACGCCGAGCGCACCGAGTGGGAGAAGAACCTCGACCTGGACCACGTCGACAAGATGCGTGCCCGCGGCGAGTGGTTCACCAATGCGCTCATCGAGATGACGCTCATGCAGCAGTCTCGGAAGTGGCGTCGGAAGCGGACCGCGCTCTCCGTTGACCAGACGACCATGCGGGCCGGCAGCCAGCAGTCCCGTTGGGCTCGCGACCGCTATACCAAGCAAGAACTGCCGATGCAGAACGAGTACACCGGCAAGGAAGTCGACAAGCCGGTCCTCGAACTGGAAGCAGACCTCTTCCCTCGGAAGAAGAGCCGCAAGAACCGCGACCCCGCAGCAGAAGGAGGCACCATCAAAGCCTCCGACTGGGAGATGGTGTTCATGGCGAACATCATCATCGACGTCCGGGAAGACCCCGACGCGGACAAGGAAGGCGCTCCGCCGCAGCTCATCCGCGCCGCGAGCCTCGGCACCCCGAACAAGCGCACCGGCGAGCACACCATCGCCCTCGTCGACTCACTCCTCGACCGTGGATACGACATCACCCGGCTCGTCTTCGACCGTGGTTACAGCCAGCTCACAACAGAGAACTTCCACCAGCCCCTCGCCGACCGCAACATCGACGTCGTCAAGGACTACAAGGGCGGCAAGCACGGCTCGCAACTCGGCATCAGCAACGGCGTCGGCGGCGCCCCGTTCGCTGACGACCGTTTCTTCTGCGCCGGCACACCGAAGCATCTTCTCGAGACCGGGAAGAACTTCGACGACGGCACCATCACCGAAGAACAGCACCGGAAAGAGCTCCTCCAGCGCGAAGACTACGAGCTGCACCTGCACGACCGCGCGAAAGACGGTTCGAAGATGCGGTTCGCCTGCCCCGCGCTCGGACCGTCACCGACGGTCGACTGCCCGCTACGGGAACTGCACTTCAAAGCGAAGCCGTCCGAAGAAGCCGACCGGCCCCAAATCTACGAGCGGGACATGCCGCAACTCGCGGACGAGAACCGGGTCTGCTGCCAGAACACCATCACGGTGAAGGCGAGCGACAACGTCAAGAACCGGCAGAAGCTTCGCTGGCACAGCAAGGAGTGGTGGCGCACGTACCGTGTCGGCCGGAACGCCATGGAGAGCCTCAACGACACCGTCAAAGACGACATCGAGCTCGACAAGTCCTCCCACCGCCCCATGCGTGGCATGGCCGCGCAGCAGTTCGCCTTCGCGCTGCTCATGGTCGCCACGAACATGAAACGCATCATCGAGTTCGAGCACCAGCTCTACATCCTCGACAAGCGCACCCAAGAAGGACGACCACCACAGCGCCGTAAGCAGAAGCACGAACTCCTGCAGCGACGACGTGACCGGCTCGGCCGCTCCAACTACAAGGCCAACCCTGACCCCGTGAAGCTCGTCCCCCTGCAGCGCACGTAAACCGGCCCGCCGTTCCCGAACTCAACAAACACCACCAGCACCCCGGACGCATCACCGCGCCCAGAAACGCTCCATGAGCGTCCAGGGTGCTTCAGCGCGCCCGAAAACTCGAGCGCGGAGCCCTCCGGCGGCAACACATGACCCAGACCGCCCCTCCGATGTCCCCGATCGTTCGCCAGAAGACCCTCAGAACAAGAAGAACCCCCGGCCGGAGCCGGGGGTTCTTCTTTTGGGCCGAGTTTCGCAAACCGTTGAGGTCAGAAACACAAACGGCCCGTTGGCGGTACCGGTGGGATTTGAACCCACGGTGGAGTTGCCCCCACACATGTTTTCGAGACATGATCCTTCGGCCGCTCGGACACGGTACCGGGAGACAGTTTACACGATCCGAGAGGCGCCTCGCACCACAGCCGTCCGACCGACGTTCCCCAGGCGGCCGTCCCGAGCCCTTTCATCCACACCTCAGCGGCACGTGACCTGGCGCCGATGAAGCCCGCGTAACCTCCCTCGCATGAGATCCCGCACGCTCATCGCACTCCTCTCGTCGATCATCGGTGGCCTGTCGGTCCTGGGTGGCGCGGCGGTCGGTGCGCGCGCCGGCGTCCGGGGTCAGCGTGCCGCCGCACGACGGGTGGTAGACATGCTCCCCGTGCACGCCGACTGGTGGCGTGAGCGCTTGCAACACGAGGGGCAGATCACCTACCTCGCGATCGGCGACTCGGCCGCGCAGGGCGTCGGAGCGACGGAGCCCCATCGCGGGTACGTCGGACTGCTCGCGCGGCGCATCCGACACCGCTCCCGCACGTCGGTGCGGGTGGTGAACCTCAGCGTGTCGGGCGCGACGACGTGGGGCGCCCGGAAGGAGCAGCTGCCGAAGCTCCGGAACTACTCCCCCGACATCTGCACCGTGTCGATCGGGGCGAACGACATCGCCGACTTCCATCCGGACAAGTTCGAGCGCAACATCCGTGAGATCTACGCGGCGGTGCCGTCGCACGCCATCGTCGCTGAGCTGCCGTGCATGTTCGTGCCGGACCGGGAGCGCAAGGTCGCCGTCGCGAACGAGATCGTGCACCGCGTGGCCGATGAGTACGGGCTGACGGTGGCGCCGCTGCACACGATCACGAAACGGGTCGGCCTCCGACGAACGTTCTTCAACAGCTACGGGGACCTGTTCCACCCGAACGACCGGGGGTACGAGATCTGGGCGAGTGCCTTCGAGCCGGCGATCGACGCCCGGGTGGACGTCGTCGAGGCGATACGGCACTACCTGTCCGCGCGCGAGGCGGAGGACCTCGGTGCCGGTGCTGCGGCGGTCGCCACAGCACGCGCCGAGCAGGACACCGGCGGCGCCGAGGCGCTCGATCACCTGGACCGTCCTGGGCGGATCGACCGTCTGCGCCAGAGAATGACCGGCTCCGTCACGCTGCCCGAGGCACTCGCCGCTCCCGACCGAACCGACCCCGAGCCCGGCCCAGACCCGGACACCGATACCGCCCCCAACACCGACCCCGACGTTGCCGACCACAGTCACGGAGACCGCGAACCAGCCGAGCGCGACCGCGACGGCGATGTCGGCGGCACGGCCTAGCCTGACGTCCATGGCACGCCCCCAGTCCCTCTACCGCTGCACCGAGTGCGGTTGGACCACCATCAAGTGGGTGGGTCGCTGCGGCGAGTGCCAGTCCTGGGGCACCGTGGAAGACTCGTCCGCCGCGTCGGCCAGCACGCGCGGGACAGCGCCGGTCGCCGTCGCCGGCACCCGCGTCGCCCGCCCGATCACCGAGGCCCGCGGCACAGCGGTCCGACGCTGGCAGACCGGCATCGGCGAGTTCGACCGCGTGCTCGGCGGCGGTGTCGTCCCGGGGGCCGCCGTACTGCTGTCCGGCGAACCCGGGGTGGGCAAGTCGACGTTGTTGCTCGAGGTCGCGTCCCGTGCGGCTGCATCCGGCAAGCGGGTCCTGTACGTCAGCGCTGAAGAGTCCGTCGACCAGGTCCGGCTCCGCGCCGAGCGCACCGGCGCCATGCACGACGACCTCTACCTGGCGAGCGAGGTCGACCTCGGCGTCATCCTCGGGCAGATCGACCAGGTGCAGCCCGACCTCCTCATCGCCGACTCCGTGCAGACGATCTCGTCGAGTTCCGTCGACGGCATCGCGGGCGGCACGTCCCAGGTGCGCGAGGTCGCGTCGACCCTCATCCGTGTCGCGAAGGACCGGGCGCTCCCGGTGCTCATCGTCGGACACGTGACGAAGGACGGCACGATCGCCGGCCCCCGGTTGCTCGAGCACCTGGTCGACGTCGTGTGCCACTTCGAGGGGGACCGCCAGACGGCGCTCCGGTTCGTCCGGGCGCTGAAGAACCGCTTCGGTCCGACGGACGAGGTCGGGTGCTTCGACATGGCCGGCGACGGCATCCACGAAGTCCCCGATCCGAGCGGCCTGTTCATGTCGAAGAACGGCGCTCCGGTGTCGGGCACTTGCGTGACGGTGGCGCTCGAGGGGCGGCGTGCGCTCCCGGTCGAGGTGCAGGCGCTCGTCGTCCCGAGTTCAGCGCCGCAGCCGCGCCGGGTCGTCAACGGAGTCGATTCGTCACGGGTGGCCATGCTGCTCGCGGTGCTCGAACGGCGCGCGGGCCTGAAGTTGTCCGACGCCGACGTGTACGTCTCGACGGTCGGTGGCATGAAGCTGACCGAGCCCGGCGCGGACCTCGCGATCGCGCTCGCACTCGCGAGTGCCGCCCGCGACCGCCCCTACCCGCACACGTTGGCGGCGGTGGGCGAGATCAGCCTCGCGGGCGAGATCCGGCCGGCGACGGGCGCGAAGCAGCGGGCGAGCGAGGCAGCCCGGCTCGGCTTCACGACGGTGCTCGGGGCCGATGCGGAGCACCTCCGCGAAGCCCTCCGCGTCGCCTTCTCGCTCGCGGCCGACGAGCGCGAGCGGGAACTCGACCGCGCCTTCTGACGCGGGATGCAGCGGGTCAGGACCCGAGGCCGACCGGTCGGGTCCGGCGATCAGGCGCGCAGTGCGGCGAGCAGGTCCTCCGGCGTCGCCTGCATGGTGTGCGGACCGGCGATGTCGAAGAACACGCCCTCGAGCGAATCGAGGTGCGCGGCGAGGAACTCCTCGAGCCGGGGACCGTCGTAGACCATGACCTGGCGGATCTTCTCGTCGGGCACCATCGCCGTGTAGGCGTCCGCCGACGAGAACAGCAGCAGGATGCGCTTGTCCGTGCCTTCCCGCCCGAACACCCGCACCTGCATGTCCTTCTTGCCGGTGACGAGCCGCGGGACGATCACGATGTCGTTGCGCAGCGCGAACGCCACCGCCGCGACGTCCTGCTTCGCGAGGGCTTCCTCGAGCTGCTCGCTCCGGAAGCGCTGTTCCTTGTCTGCCATCGCCCCTAGTCCACCAGATTCACGGCCGTTCGGCGACTTCGGCACTTCCCTTGTCGCCGTGACGCGCTAGATTGGTACCAACCGCTCCGGCGGGAGTCCATCGTTCTTCCGGTGCCCAGCACCTCGAGCGCCATCGGTCACTGGCCTTCTCCGGCCGCCTGGCCCCGAACCCGTTCCGCCGGTCCATGCCCGCGGGACGCATCGATCTGACGACATCCGTTGCTGGATCGGCGGCAGCGAATGCCGCTTCGCAAGGCAGTCGACAGCACTCGTCGACTGGCAAGAAAGTTAAGGAACGCCATCATGGCAACTGGAACCGTCAAGTGGTTCAACAACGAAAAGGGCTTCGGCTTCATCGCGCCGGACGACGGCAGCGCTGACGTCTTCGCCCACTTCTCGGCGATCGGTGGCAGCGGCTACAAGTCGCTCGAGGAGAACCAGAAGGTGGAGTTCGAGATCACCGAGGGCCGCAAGGGCCCGCAGGCGGAGAACATCACCGTCATCGGCTGATCTCCCGCAGCTCGAACGGGCCCGTCGTCCTCTGGACGGCGGGCCCGTTCTGCATCCCACCGACGACACAAGCCGGCACCGCACGACCCGACGAAGCCCGGCAGCCCGGCAGCCCGACACGCTCACTCGAGGATGAACTGCACCGAGTCCTTCGACTGAATGTTCCCCACGGCGACCTGCAGGTGGTAGCTCGCTCCCCCTCCGGTCACCGACGGCCGCGACGAGTCGCACGTCGACGTCGACGAACGCGTCCGGTCCCACGCGATCGCCGGCGTGGTGAGGGTCTGCCCGGCCTTGATCGTGACGTCCTGGTTCGTCCCGCCGGTCTGGCAGTCCTTCGAGGACCAGTACTGCTCCTGGCCGGAGCTGATCGTGAGGACCTGCTGCGACGAGCCGAGGTCCATGTGGCACGAGTTCGCGCCGGTGTTCTTGATGGACATCGCGATCTTCGGGTCCTCGGTGGGCCCGTAGGAGGTCTTGTCGATGACCGGTGTCAGCTGGATCTGACCCTTCGCGCACGTGGATCCGTCGGCGGCCGTGGACGACGCGGACGCCGTCGACGAGGGCGACGGGGTCGACGATGCCCGGGATCCGCCAGCGGCAGACCCGCCAGCACCTGCCCCCGCAGCACCAGACGAGCCAGCAGTGGACGACGACGCCGACGCCGAGGGCGACGCGCCCGCCCCCTTCGGGTCCGCCGACGCCCCGCCGCGACCGACGACGATCAGCACGATGACGACGACGATGAGCAACAGCACCCCGATGACGGTCGCACGCCGCCGCCAGTAGACACTCGGCTTCTCGGGGCCGACGGGGTGACGGAACGACGACATGCGCACAGGGTAGACAACGGCGGTCGCACGACGAGGGAACCCCGCCGCACGCCTGGCGAAAGCGTCAGAGGATCTTCAGCATGCGGGTGTTGCCGAGCGTGTTCGGCTTCACCCGGGCGAGGTCGAGGAACTCCGCGACGCCTTCGTCGGACGAGCGGACGAGTTCGGCGTACACCTCGGGCGAGACGACGCTCTCGCCGATCTCGAGGTAGCCGTGCTTGGCGAAGAACTCGACCTCGAACGTCAGGCAGAAGATCCGCGCGACGCCGAGCGCTCGGGCGTCGTGCTCGAGCGCTTCGAGCATGCGGTGCCCGACCCGCTTGTGGATCCAGTCGGCGTCGAGCGCGAGGGTCCGGACCTCGGCGATGTCGTCCCAGAACACGGCGAGGGCGCCGCAGCCGATCGGGACGCCGTCGGGGCCTTCGGCGATCCGGAACTGCTGGATCGAGCCGTAGAGCGCGACGTTCTCCTTGCCGAGCAGGATGCGGCGGTCGACGTACGGCGCGATGAGTCGCTGGATGTGCGGGACGTCCGAGGCGCGAGCGGGGCGCACGAGGATGCCGTGCTCGTCCCGTTCGTGGAACGCGTGCTTCCCGTGCTCAGTCATCCTCATCACCCTAGTGCGCCCGGGGGACACCGCCCTGGACGGCACCCAGGCGCATCCGCCTACCGTCCGGTGCATGCCTCAGATCATCGAAACCGTCGACGTCAACGTCCCCGTCCGCCAGGCCTACGACCAGTGGACCCGATTCGAGGAGTTCCCGCAGTTCCTCGACGAGGTCGAGAAGATCGTCCAGGTGGACGACAAGACCACCGACTGGACCGTCAAGGTCGCCGGTCAGGAGCGCGACTTCCGCGCCGTCATCACGGAGCAGCACCCCGACGAGCGGGTCGCCTGGGCCGTCAAGGACGGCGAGACCGAGCACGCCGGTGTCGTCACCTTCCACAAGCTGTCCGACACCGAGACGCGCGTCACCGCGCAGATCGACTGGGAGCCGACCGGGCTCCTCGAGAAGCTCGGCTCCGCGGTCGGCGTCGGTGGCCACGCCGTCAAGAAGGACCTGCAGAACTTCAAGGAGCGCGTCGAGAACGCGCCCACCGAGCCCGGCTGGCGCGGAGACGTCCAGGCCTGAGTCGCGACCACGGAACGGACGGGAGGCGCGG
>NZ_JBQEPN010000001.1:0-21983 GCF_052045775.1 Curtobacterium sp. 22159 | reverse complement strand
CGCCTCCCGTCTGTCTGGTGGCTGGGTCCTAGGACTCGATCTCGCCCTGCGGAGCGTCCGCGGCGTCGACCGCTGCGGCTCCGGCGAGAACCTCCTCGCGTCCAGGCTGGCGCCCGGTCTCGAACTGGAACTTGCCGTCCGCGAAGTCGACCTTCACGTGGTCGCCGGCGTTGAGCTCACCCTGCAGGATGTGCTCGGACAGCTGGTCCTCGACCTCGTGCTGCATCGCGCGGCGGAGCGGGCGTGCACCGAGTGCCGGGTCGAACCCGACCTTGATGAGCTGCTCCTTGGCGGCGAGCGAGAGCTCCACCGTCATGTCGCGGTCGAGCAGGCGGTCGGACAGGCGCTTCACGAACAGGTCCACGATCTGCAGCAGCTCGGACTGCGAGAGCTGCGGGAACACGATCGTGTCGTCGACGCGGTTGAGGAACTCCGGCTTGAAGTGCTTCTTGAGCTCCTCGTTCACCTTCGCGCGCATCCGGTCGTAGCCGACACCGGTGTCACCCTCGACCTGGAAGCCCACCGGGCCACCGGCGATGCCCTGCGAACCGAGGTTCGTGGTCATGATGATGACGGTGTTCTTGAAGTCGACGACGCGGCCCTGACCGTCGGTCAGGCGACCCTCTTCGAGGACCTGCAGCAGCGAGTTGAAGATGTCCGGGTGGGCCTTCTCGATCTCGTCGAAGAGGACCACGGAGAACGGCTTGCGGCGCACCTTCTCGGTGAGCTGGCCGCCCTCCTCGAACCCGACGAACCCGGGAGGGGCACCGAAGAGTCGCGAGACGGTGTGCTTCTCGCCGAACTCCGACATGTCGAGGGAGATCAGCGCGCCCTCGTCGTCGAAGAGGAACTCGGCGAGCGCCTTGGCGAGCTCGGTCTTCCCGACGCCCGTGGGGCCGGCGAAGATGAACGAGCCCGACGGGCGGTTCGGGTCCTTGAGGCCGGCACGGGTGCGGCGGATGGTCTTCGAGAGGGCCGAGATGGCCTCCTCCTGACCGATGACGCGCTCGTGCAGGGCCTTCTCCATGAAGACGAGACGCGAGGTCTCCTCTTCGGTGAGCTTGAACACCGGGATGCCCGTGGCCTGCGCCAGGACCTCGGCGATGATGCCCTCGTCGACGGTGCCGGACGCGGCGACGTCACCCGCGCGCCACTGCTTCTCGAGACGGAGCCGCTCGCCGAGGAGCTTCTTCTCCTCGTCGCGCAGGCTGGCCGCCTTCTCGAAGTCCTGCTCCTCGATCGCGGCTTCCTTCTGCCCGCGGACCGTCGAGATCTTCTCGTCGAACTCGCGGAGCTCCGGCGGCGCCGACAGGATCGACAGGCGGAGGCGTGCGCCGGCCTCGTCGATCAGGTCGATGGCCTTGTCCGGCAGGAAGCGGTCCTGCACGTAGCGGTCGGCCAGGTTCGCCGCGGCGACGATCGCGCCGTCGGTGATGGACACCTTGTGGAACGCCTCGTACTTGTCGCGGAGGCCCTTGAGGATGTTGATCGCGTGCGGCAGCGACGGCTCGTTGACCTGCACCGGCTGGAAGCGACGCTCGAGTGCGGCGTCCTTCTCGAAGTGCTTGCGGTACTCGTCGAGCGTCGTGGCACCGATGGTCTGCAGCTCACCGCGGGCGAGGAGCGGCTTGAGGATCGACGCGGCGTCGATCGCGCCCTCGGCAGCGCCGGCACCGACGAGCGTGTGGATCTCGTCGATGAAGACGATGATGTCGCCGCGGGTGCGGATCTCCTTCGTGACCTTCTTGAGGCGCTCCTCGAAGTCACCGCGGTAGCGGGACCCGGCGATGAGCGACCCGAGGTCGAGCGAGTAGAGCTGCTTGTCCTTCAGCGTCTCGGGGACGTCGCCCTTGACGATCGCCTGGGCGAGGCCCTCGACGACCGCGGTCTTGCCGACGCCCGGCTCACCGATGAGGACGGGGTTGTTCTTGGAGCGACGGGAGAGGATCTGCATGACCCGCTCCATCTCCTTCTCGCGCCCGATCACCGGGTCGAGCTTCGCGTCGCGGGCGGCCTGGGTGAGGTTCCGACCGAACTGGTCGAGGACCTGCGAACCCTGCTGCGCGTTCTGCTGCTGCTCGCCGCCGACGGCGACCGCTTCCTTGCCCTGGTAGCCGGACAGGAGCTGGATGACCTGCTGACGGACGCGGTTGAGGTCCGCGCCGAGCTTGACGAGCACCTGGGCGGCGACGCCCTCGCCCTCGCGGATGAGGCCGAGGAGGATGTGCTCGGTGCCGATGTAGTTGTGGTTGAGCATCTTCGCTTCTTCTTGAGCGAGGACGACAACCCGACGGGCTCGGTCGGTGAATCTCTCGAACATGTGCTCTCCCTTGCCGGGCTCGTGGAAGCCCGGTACGTACATCGAGAGTAACCAGCGCTCCCCTGGTGGTCTGCCCCTGTTCGCCGTGGGCGTGACCCCGTTGCGTCAGGGGGCGTCCCGGGTGCGATCGGTACCATCCGAGCATGGAGCAGCCCGTCGTCGGCCTCGTCGTCCACCCGACCAAGAACGTGCAGGAGTCCGTGGACACCCTGCGCCGCTGGAACGCGTCCGGGCGGGGCGAACTCATCGCCCGACGTGCGGATGCGCAGCGGCTCGGGAGCAGCATCGATGTCGTCGCCGAGGAGGAGTTCACCGACCGGGTCGACCTCGTCGTCGCGCTCGGTGGGGACGGCACGATGCTCGGCGCGATGCGGCTCGTGGCGAAGCGTCCGGTGCCGGTGCTCGGCGTGAACTACGGCAACGTCGGGTTCCTCGTCGAGATCGAGCCGCCGGAGCTCGAGAACGCGCTGGAGCGGCTCTCCGCCGGCGACTACCAGCTCGAGCCGCACCACGCGCTCGAGGCACGGCTGTTCTGGAGCGGCGCGCGCACGGACTACCTCGCGTTCAACGACCTCACCATCGTGCGTCGGCCGGGTGCCGGGCAGGTCTCGGCGGACCTCAGCGTGGGCGGCCTCGGGTACGGGTACTACCGGGCGGACGCCATCGTCGCCGCGACACCGGCCGGGTCGACCGCCTACAACTACGCGGCGGGCGGTCCGGTCCTCTCTCCCGCGCTCTCCGGCTCGGTGGTGACCCCGGTCGCGCCGATGGCGGGGATCGACCGCGCGGTGGTGCTCGCCGCCCGGGAGCGCTACCGGTTCGACATCGCCGAGGGCACCCGGAGTGCGGCGCTCGAGGTGGACGGGCTCGTCGTGGGCGAGGTCGCGACCGGGGCACAGCTCGACGTCCGGCTCCGGAAGGACGCGGGCAGCGTGGTGCGGCTCGACGCCGAGCGGCACGGCCGGACGGGGCGGGTGAAGCTCAGCCTCCTCGACCTGCCGGTTCGTCCGGACCAGCTCATCGAACTCATCCCCCAGGATCTCCGCCAGAAGCTCGGGCGCGAGGTCGAGGAGTGAGCGGGGAATAACCACCTGAGGTGGTTTGGTTGCCCGGGGCACACGCCCGAGGAGGCACCCATGGCCACCACCGACGGTCTCGTCAGACCGCGACTCGCTCTCAACACCTTCGGCATCGCGTTCGGGACGGCCGGCATCGCCGGCACCTGGACGGCCGCAGCCGCCGAACTGCACGCGCCCGATTGGGTCGCCGAGGTCCTCTGGGCCGTCGCCGCAGTGGTCTGGGTGGTGACGATCGTCCGGTACCTCCGGCGCCCCGGCGGACTCGCGGCCGTCCGCGCAGACCTCCGGCACCCGGTGTTCGGGCCGTTCGCCGCGCTCGTCCCGGCGGTCGCGTCGCTGCTCAGCGCCCACCTGGCGTCCTGGCTCCCCACCGTCGGAGCGGTCGGCGTCTGGGCCGCCGCGGTGGTCTCGACGGCGTTCGGCGCATGGTTCGTCGCGTCCCTCGTGACCGTCCCCCGCGAGCCGGGGACCCTGCACGGCGGCTACCTGCTGCCGACCGTCGCGGCGTCGCTCCTCACCGCGCAGGCGTTCGGCGTCATCGGCGAGACCACGCTGGCGACGGGGTACTTCGCCGTCGGCGTCCTGTTCTGGGTCCTGATCGGGGCGGTCCTGCTCGGGCGCCTGTCCACCGGGCCGGCACTCCCGGCTCCCCTGTTCCCCACGCTCGCCATCCTGTCGGCGCCTCCGGCCGTCGCCGGCAACGCCTGGTGGACGATCACCGGCGGTCAACCGTCGGTCGTGCACACCGTGCTCGTCGGCACGATGGTGGCGTTCCTGCTGCCGCATGTGTTCCTCGTCCGGCGGTACCTCCGGACCGGGTTCGCGGTGGGCTTCTGGGCGATGACCTTCACGGCCGCGGCGAGCGCGACGTACGGCGTGCGGGCTCTCACGGCGGCGGGGTACGGCACGACGGGCGTCGTGCTCGCCTGGGTGGCCGTGGCGCTGGCGACCGCTCTCGTCGGGGTCATCGCGGTCCGGTCGATCGGACTCCTCCGGCAGCGGTGAGACGGACCTGCACGGTCCGCAGAGCACGGGGACTCCGGCCCTGCCCGGTCCGCAGCGCATGGGCAGGACGTGAACGGCCCGCTCAGGCAGATGCCTGAGCGGGCCTTCCCATCACCCCACCGGACCGCCTTCCCACAGGACGGCCCGGTTCCCCGTGCCGGAGCTCACGCCCGGGCCGAAGCCTGCTGACCTCAGTCGGTCAGGTACAGCTGCATGTCCTGCGAGACCGCCTTGGCGAACAGGCGGAGCTTCGCGCGGGACTCCACACGGCTGACCGCCTGGCGGGTCGTGTGGACGATCTTCGAGATCTCGTCGAGCGTCATCGGCTTGTCGTCGTCGAGGCCGTACCGCATGCGGATCACGTTCGCCTCGTCGCTCGGCAGCTCCGCGACGATCGAGCGGATGTCGCGGTGCAGCAGCGTCGTCTCGGTGAGTTCGTTCGGGGACGCGGCGTCCTCGTCCTCGATGAAGTCGCCGAGCTCGCTGTCGTCGGAGTCGCCGACCACGGTGTGGATCGAGACGGGCTCGTGCGAACGGCCCTTGAGGTCGACGAGTTCCTCGACGCTCATGCTGAGCTCGGCGGCGACCTCCTCCGGCATGGGCGCACGACCGAGGTCCACCGTCAGGTCACGCTCGGTGCGGGAGATCTTGTTGATCAGCTCGACCGTGTGGACCGGGATGCGGATCGTGCGGGCCTTGTCGGCGAGGCCGCGCGAGATCGCCTGGCGGATCCACCAGGTGGCGTAGGTGGAGAACTTGTACCCCTGCGTGAAGTCGAACTTCTCGACCGCGCGGACGAGGCCGAGGTTGCCTTCCTGGATCACGTCCATGAAGGGCAGGCCGCGCTGCGAGTACCGCTTCGCGATGCTCACGACGAGGCGGAGGTTCGAGGTGATCATGCGCTCCTTCGCGCGCTCACCGTCACGGACGAGCCAGCGCAGCTCACGCTGGAGGGTCTTCGGGAGCCCCTTCTCGGTGTTGAGCTTCTCCTCCGCGAAGAGCCCGACCTCGATGCGGCGGGCGATCTCCGCCTCTTCTTCCGCGGTGAGGAGCGACAGCCGGCCGATGTGGCGCAGGTAGTCGCCGACCTGGTCGACGGAGGCGCCGCGGACACCCGCGAGCTGCTCGTCCGCCTCGACCTCGGTGTCGAGCGTGGTGGTCTCGACCGCGGTGACCGGGGTCTTCGCTGCTGCTGCCTTCTTGCTGCGGCGCGCGGTGGTGCCAGTGGTCGTCGTCTTCGGTGCTGCGGTTGCGATCGTCATGGTGACTCTCCCTGCGTTCGACGGTGATGGCCTCGTTGGGGGGTGTGAACGAGTAAAGCGGTCGTGAGGTGTACCCCACAAACCGATGCGATCGATTCCCAGGGTTCTCCGTGCTTCGTCATCAGAACCGTCCCCCATGGGGTACATGCCCAGGGCCAGTCTGGCCTCCCGAGGCACCGTTCAGCAAGGGGATCGCGTGATGTTTCCGCGGGTGTTCGGGCGATCCATGTCGATTTCCGACGCTGTACCCCGCTCCACTGCGCCGAGCGGACACGAAAAAGGGGTACGGCGTTCCGGATCGGATCGATCCGGCCGTCGTACCCCGAAGCGGGAACGAGTGGGGGTCACCAGGAGGGTTCGAGCCACCCTTCGCGGCGCTTCGAGACCTCGAGGTCGGCGTCGCGGTCGAACTCGTCGTACTCGCTCTCGATGTCGCCGACGAGGCTGCGGCCGGTGAAGACGCTGCTACGGCCCGCGAGGGCGGCGCTCCGGCCGGTGATGATCTGCGTGATGGACATGCGGACGATGCTCACCCCGGCACGCGTCGCGCGGGTGAACGGCCGGTGACGGGGTCCGGACGCTCAGACGTCGATGTCGTCCTCGTCGCCGTCCGGCCAGACGTCGTCGTCGCGGGTGGGATCGGCGAGCGCTCGGTGCCCGAACGCGTCCTCGGGGTCGAGGTCGGACAGGTCGTCCGGAACGCGGTCGGCGCCCGCGGCGGACGCATCGTCGTCGCCCGCCGCGACAGGACCGTCCGCGCCCGCGACGACAGGGCTGTCAGCGCCCGGTTCGCCGGGCTCGGGGGTCGCACGCATGCACGACAGGGTCACACCGAGCGGTGAACACCCGGTGACGTGCGGCCGGCCGGGACTACTCCGCCGAGGCGGGGGCCGGCGCCGGGACGCCGTGCTCACGCTCGTAGCGGGCACGCTCCTCGGCCTCGACCTTGGCGTACACGGCACGCTCCGTCCGGTCCGCTCGCATGATGGCGCGCATCACGAACCAGAAGATGAGGCCGACCACGACGGTCGGCGTCAGGGCGAAGATGATCCCGGTCACGACTCCATGCGGCACCGGAGCATCGTACCTCCCCCGGCGGAGAGCTACTTGACGAGCGGGAACAGGATCGTCTCGCGGATGCCGAGGCCCGTGATCGCCATGAGCAGCCGGTCGATGCCCATGCCCATGCCTCCCGACGGCGGCATCGCGTGCTCGAGCGCCCGCAGGAACTCCTCGTCGACGCGCATCGCCTCCGGGTCGCCACCGGCCGCGAGCCGCGCCTGCTCGACGAACCGCTCGCGCTGCACGACCGGGTCGACGAGCTCGGAGTACGCCGTCGCGAGCTCGAACCCGCGGACGTAGAGGTCCCACTTCTCGACGATGCCCGGGCGGCTGCGGTGCTGCCGGGTGAGCGGGGAGGTGTCGACCGGGAAGTTCATGACGAACGTCGGCCGGTCGAGGGAGTCGATGACGAAGTGCTCCCAGAGCTCTTCCACGTACTTGCCGTGCGTGGCGTGGGCGACCTCGACGCCCTCGGCCGCGGCGAGCGCCTGCAGCTCAGCGAGCGGGGTCTCCGGCGAGATCTCGCGCCCGGCCGCCTCGGACAGCGAGCCGTACATGTCGATGCGCGGCCACTCGCCGCCGAGGTCGTACGTCGACCCGTCGGCCCAGGTTACCTCGAGCGAGCCGCCGGTCACGGCACGCGCGGCGTTCTGCACGAGCTCCTGCGTGAGGTCGGCCATCTGCTCGTAGTCGCCGTACGCCTGGTACGCCTCGAGCATCGCGAACTCGGGCGAGTGGGTCGAGTCGGCACCCTCGTTCCGGAAGTTCCGGTTCACCTCGAACACCCGGTCGATCCCGCCGACCACGGCGCGCTTGAGGAAGAGCTCGGGCGCGATGCGGAGGTACAGCTCGGTGTCGAACGCGTTCGAGTGCGTGACGAAGGGCCGGGCCGAGGCGCCGCCGTGCTGGGTCTGCAGCATCGGCGTCTCGACCTCGAGGTAGTCGTGGGACGCGAAGGTCTGACGCAGCGAGGCCATCACCGCGGCACGGGCGCGCACGGTCGCCCGCGCGTCCTCCCGCACGATGAGGTCGAGGTAGCGCTGGCGTACCCGCGTCTCCTCGTTGAGCTCGTTGTGGAGGTTCGGCAGCGGCAGGATCGCCTTCGCCGCGATCGCCCAGTCGTCGACCATGATCGAGAGCTCGCCGCGCCGGGAGGAGATGACGCGACCGTGCACGAAGACGTGGTCGCCGAGGTCGACGAACTCCTTCCAGCGCGCCAGGGACTCCTCGCCGACCTCGGCGAGCGACACCATCGCCTGGATGCGCGAGCCGTCACCGGACTGCAGGGAGGCGAAGCAGAGCTTGCCGGTGTTCCGCGAGAACACGATCCGGCCCGCGAGGCCGACGACGTCCTGCGTCTCCTCACCGGTGGCGAGGTGCGCGTACTGCTCCCGCACGGCCGGGATCGTGGTGGTGATCGGCAGCTCCGCCGGGTACGCCTCGATCCCCAGTTCGAGGAGCTTCGCCCGCTTGTCGAGCCGGACCCGTCGCTGCTCGCTGGTCTCCGCGGCGTCGATGTCGGCGGACTGGGCGTCGGCGGCGGTTGCTTCGCTCATTGCTGGTGCGGCTCCGATGGGTCGGGGGGGTCCCGGAAATCGTACAGCGCCGCCCGCCTACAGCGTGGCCTGCCCGTCGGCGGCCGCGAGCGCGTTGTCCACCGCCGAGCGCACCAGGGCACCGAGCACACGGCCGGGGTGCTCGACGCCGATGCCCTCGAGGGTGCCGGCCGACTGGTCGACGATCGCGGTGGAGAAGCTCACCGCGGCACGGACGGCATCGGCGTACGCGGGCCGGTCCTGCTCGGCGACGACGAACGGCTCCGCACCCATCTCGACGACGAGCGCCTGGGCGATGGGGAGCACCGGCGCGGGCGCGGTCACGGCGCAGTAGGCGTCGCGCAGCCGGACGAGGTCGACGCTCGTGCCGGTGAACGCCATCGCCGGGTGGATCGCGAGCGGGATCGCACCGGCCGACATCGCGGGTCGCAGCACGCCGACGCCGTGGTCCGGGCTGGTGTGCACGACGAGCTGCCCAGGTTGCCAGATCCCTGCGTCCGCGAGGCCCTGCACGAGGTCGGCGAGCTGGTCGTCCGGCACGGCGAGGAGCACGAGCTCGCTCCGCTCGACGAGGTCCGGCGTCTCGAGGACGGGTGCGCCCGGCAGCATCGCCTCGGCGCGGTCTCTACCCGCGTCGGACACGGCGGTGACGCCGACCACGGCGTGCTCGGCGTTCGCGAGCGCTGCCCCGAGGACCGGTCCGACGCGTCCGGCGCCGAGGACGCCGACGCCCAGCCGTCCCGCCCTCACCGTGCGGCTCCCGGTGGCGGCACGTCGCCCCACGGGCCGGGAGGCACGGTGCCGGTCGACGGCGCCGCCTGCGGACCGCGGTCGGTCGTCACTCCCCCCGCCGTCTGCGGGACAGCGGCGTGCGCGCCGGAGCCGGGCCGCGCCTCCCGTTCGCGCCACCGGTGGGAGGTGTCGGCCGCGGCGGCCTCCACGGCACGGGTGGCCACGTCCGACCACAGCTGCTGCGCGTGGCGCGCGTCGAGCGCGCCGACCCGGGGGGTCACCGGCCCCTGCACGGTCTGCACGTGCACGGAGGCGAGCCGCAGCGCACGCTCGACCGGTCCCTGCGACACCTTGACGCTCTGCACCCGCGGCAGCGGGACGATCACCAGCGACCGCCAGACGGCGCCGAGCCGGAGCAGGACGGCGCCCGCGACGAAGCGGTACCCGTTGCGGCGGAACGAGAGCGGTCGCAACCACGCCGCGCGCCCCGGCGAGTGCACGAAGCCGCCGCGGTCACCGCTGGTGGTGAGGCTGTCGTCGACGACGTCCACCGCCTCGGACGACCCCTCGCGGAGCTGCTCGCGGGACGCCGACGGTCCGGCGACAGCGGTGCCGACGAGGCCGGGGAGGATGATGTCGAGGACCTCGCGGACGTCCGCGGCGGTCCCGACGGGCAGGACGATCGAGGAGACCTGCTGGTTGTTCGACGCGCCGTTGCCCGCGTTCGTCGCGCGGTTGATCCGCACGTCCCACCAGCCGAACGGCCGCCAGAGCAGGGGCTGCGCGACACTCACGGCGTGGATCCGCCCGGGCGGCAGCGTCTCGTTCGAGGTGGACACGAGCCCGAACCCGATCCGGATGCCGTCGCGGGTCTCGGCGATCGTGTACTGCAGCGACCGCGAGAACTTCCGGACGTAGTAGCCGCCGGCGCCGACGACGGCGGGGAAGAGACCGAAGAGGATCCCGTACTCATCCGTGACGGCGACGCTGACGATCATCGCCGCGACGGCGAGCAGGATGAACACGGTCGTGCCGGAGAGCAGCATCGAGGCGATCAGCCGACCGGGGTGGACCTTCACGATCCGGGTGGCGCGCACCGCCGCGGGGTCGAGCTCGGGCGAGAAGATCTCGTCGACCCGGTCCTGCAGCACGCCGTGCGACGCGCGTCCGGGGTCGTGCTGCCGCTCGTCCTCCTTCGCGCCGGAGGCCAGCACGAGGATGCGCTGCCGGAGGTCGTCCGCGGCCCGCACCCCGAGGTACGCGAGCTGCACGTTCGCGTCGTTGCCGGCCTGGGCGATCTCGAGCTTCGCCGTCCCGAAGATCCGCGGGACGAGCGGGCGGGAGATGTTGATGCCCTGGATCCGGTCGAGCCGCGCCTTCCGGTTCGTCCGGAACACCACGCCGGAGCGGACCTCGACGATCTCGCCGGTGACCCGGAACTCGTGCATCCGCCAGGACAGGGTGAACAAGCCGAGCAGGACGAGCAGGACGACCGCCACGCCGAGCAGCACCCAGCCGACCACGCCGTGCTCGTACACGTAGCGCACCGGGTCGCCGTCGTCCTGCGGCCCGCCGCCCCCGGGGATGAAGAGCTCGACGAGCTGGTCGCGGAGGCTGTTCAGCACGTAGCCGAGGATCACGATGAGGAAGATGCCGCCCTTGAGCAACGGCGTCAGCGGGTGCATGCGGTGCCACTCGCCGTCCGTGAGCGGGGCTGCGGCGGCCGCGTTGCCCCGCCTCGGCGGTGCCGGTGGCGGAGGGCCGGGTCGGAACGTCACGATGCGCTCCTAGAGTCCGGCGCGACGGGACTCGGCGAGTTCGACGAGTCGGTCGCGCAGGTCGTCGGCGTCCGCGAACGGGATGCCCGGGATCCGGACGTTGGTCGATGCGGCGGCCGTCACGAACTTCAGCTCGCTCATGCCGAGGACGCGGTCGAGGGGGCCGCGGTTGACGTCCACGAGCTGCATGCGTCCGTACGGCACCGCGGTGAAGCGCTGCCACATCAGTCCGCGGCGCAGCACGAGGTCGTCGTCGCGGAGCGCGTACCCGATCGCCCGGACGCGGCGTGGGGTGAGGATCGCGGTGACGAGCGTCGCGATGCCGACGGCGATGCCGATGAGGGACCAGACGATGCCGGCGCCCTCGGTGAAGCCGCCGCTCACGACGCCGATGATGACGCAGCCGGCCGTCACCACCGCCCCGACGAGGACGGTCGTGACGAGCTCCGTCCAGACGAGCTTCGGCGACACCCGGGTCCAGGTGGTGCCCGTCAGGCCGAGGCCGGGCTCGTCGAGTCGTTCACGCGGCATCGCGGGCCTCCTGCGGTCGGGTCGGTCAGTGCGCCTGCGTCGTGCCGCCCCGGGGGAGGTCGTCGTCATCGTCACCCGGAGGTGCGACGCACATGCGCTCGGCGACGAGTGCGCAGACCGTCAGCACGAGCCCACCCCCGACCGCCACGGCGTTCGGCAGGATCGAGCCTAGCGAAGGGAGGACGGAACGGGTCAGGAGGTACAGGACCAGTCCGAGGGCGAAGCCGCCGAAGAGCGCACCGCAGATGCTCGACGCCTTCGCGAGCACGACCACCCGCGTGGCGTACATCGGGTCCACCGGGCGCTGCCGGGCGGCTCCGTCACGCGCGTGCCGCCGGACGGGGCGTGCCATGAGGACGTCCGCGATGCCGATGAGCGCCAGCGTGACACCGAGCGGCGTGGCGAGGAACAGCGTGGGCACCTGACGGGAGGCCAGGACCGCGTCGAGTGCGAAGCCCGCCACGGCAGCGACGACGGCGACGCCGAGGAGGGTGGAGGCGCGGGTCGGCTTCACGACTGCACCTGCGTGTCGCGGTCGGCTGACGGCGTGCCGGACCGGGAGGCGCGGGTCGGCTCGTCGGAGCTGCGCGGCTCATCGGGGTGGCCCGGCTCGTCGAAGAGGCGCGGCTCGTCGACGCGCTCGGTGTCGTCGCCGAGTGTGGCCAGCAGCGCGGCCACCGGACCGGCACCCGGCAGCACGGCGTCGGGGTCCGCGTCGAGCCACGGCGCGAGCACGAACGCCCGGTCGCCGGCGCGCGGGTGCGGCACCGTCAGCGTGGGGGTGTCGAGGGACCGCTCGTCGTACGCGATGAGGTCGAGGTCGAGCGTCCGGTCCCCCCAGCGGACCTCCCGCGTGCGACCGTGGGAGTCCTCGATCCCGTGCAGGACGTCGAGGAGCTCCTGCGGCTCGAGTTCGGTGTCGACGACCACGACGGCGTTCCGGTACCGCGGCTTCGTCGTGTCCGGGCCGTCGAGCGTGACGGCGACCGACTCGACCTCGTGGCTGGAGGCCACCGGCTCGACCCCGGGCAGCGCGGCGATCGCGGCCGCGGCGGCACGCAGGGCGCTCCCCCGGTCACCGAGGTTGGCACCCAGGGCGATGACGGCGCGGCTCACTCTTCTTCCTCGTCGCGTGCGTCCGGCCCGACCGCGCCGCGACTGCGCCGGATCGTGATCGAGACGTCGGAGAACGGCACCGTGATGGGCGCCTGCGGCTTGTGCACCGTGACCTCCGTCGCGAGCGCCGCCCGGTGGGTGAGCACCGCTGCGGCGATCCGCTCGGCGAGCGTCTCGATGAGGTCCACGGGGTCGCGTTCGATCTCCGCGACGACCTGCTCCGCGAGCACCCCGTAGTGCACGGTCTCGTCGAGGTCGTCGCTGCCCGAGGCGGCGCGGGCGTCCACCTCGACGGCGACGTCGACGACGAAGTCCTGCCCGTCGGCGCGCTCGTGGTCGAAGACGCCGTGGTGGCCGCGAGCACGGACCCCGGTCAGACGGATGGTGTCCCTCACGATCGAGCTGCCCTCCAGGCGTCCCAGACGTCGAGCACGGCACGGGTGGGAGCCGGATCGTGCACACGTACTCCCCACGCGCCGCGTTCGGCAGCGAGCAGGCTGATGGCGGCGGTGGCGAGGTCACGGTCCTCCGGGGCGGCACCGGCAGCGCTGCCGACACCGTCGAGGAACCGCTTCCGGGAGGCCGCGACGAGCACCGGGAGCCCGATCGACGCGAACCGCTCGTAGCCGGCCAGGATCTCCCAGTTCTGCGCGCCCTGCTTGGCGAACCCCAAGCCCGGGTCGATCACGATCTGTTCCTCACGCACCCCGAGCACGATGAGCTCCGCGACGCGCATCTCGACCTCGCGCCGGACCTCGTCCACCGCGTGCGCGTACTCGGCGTTCCGGTACATCCGGTCGCTGTGGCCGCGCCAGTGCATCACCACGAAGCCCGAGCCCGAGTCGCGCACGACGCCCACCATGTCCGGGTCGGCGAGACCACCGGACACGTCGTTCACGATCGCGGCGCCGAGCTCGACCGCACGCTCGGCCGTGGACGCGTTCATCGTGTCGATGCTCACCGCGATGCCCTCGGCGACCAGCTGCTGCACGACGGGGAGGACCCGCCGCTGCTCGACCTCCACCGGGACGCGCTCGGCACCCGGCCGCGTGGACTCGCCACCGACGTCGACGAGGTCGGCCCCCGCGGCGACGAGCTCCCGCGCGTGCGCCACCGCCGCGTCGTACGCCTCGTGGAGTCCGCCGTCACTGAACGAGTCCGGCGTGACGTTGAGGATGCCCATCACCCGGGTGCGCTCGCCCGTGGGGGTCCCACGCTCGCGGTCCCGCCGGCGACCGGTCACGATCTCCGGCACCGGCGCGGGTGCCCGGAGGTCGATCGCGACCGTCGGCGGTTCGGCTGCGGCTGCCCGCGCCCGGCTCACCTCGGCGAGCCGACGCGACCGCCTCGTCGGCAGGTCGGTCATGCCGGCCTACGCGGGGGCGATACCCGGGTTGCCGAACGGACGGCGACGGGGCTTCGAGGACTCGTGGTCGGGCTGCTCGGACGCGGTGGACGCGGCCTTGCCGGGCACCTCGATCGCGGGCAGGTTGCTGACCGGTCGCTTGTCGCTCGAGAGCCACTGCGGGCGCTCCGGCAGCTTGCGGACGTCCTTGAAGATCTCGACGAGTTCCGGCGCGTCGAGCGTCTCCTTCTCGAGGAGCTCGCCGGCGAGCCGGTCGAGGATGTCGCGGTTGTCGTTGAGCACCTGGTAGGCCTCGTCGTGCGCGGCCTCGAGCAGTGCGCGCGTCTCGGCGTCGACCGTCTCGGCGATGTTCTCCGAGTAGTCGCGTCCGGAGCCGCCGCCCATGTCACGGCCGACGAACGGCTCGCTCGAACCCGAGCCGAGCTTCACCGAACCGACCGCACGGCTCATGCCGTACTCGGTGACCATCTTGCGCGCGGTGCCCGTGGCCTTCTCGATGTCGTTCGACGCACCCGTGGTCGGGTCGTGGAAGACGATCTCCTCGGCGACGCGGCCACCCATGGCGTAGGTCAGCTGGTCGAGCAGTTCGTTGCGGGTGACGGAGTACTTGTCCTCCAGCGGGAGCACCATCGTGTAGCCGAGGGCGCGGCCGCGGGGCAGGATCGTGATCTTCGTCACCGGGTCGGTGTGGCGCATCGCTGCGGCCGCGAGGGCGTGACCGCCCTCGTGGTAGGCCGTGATGAGGCGCTCCTGGTCGGACATGATCCGGGTGCGACGCTGCGGACCGGCCATCACGCGGTCGACCGCCTCGTCGAGGGCGCGGTTGTCGATGAGCTGCGCGTTCGAGCGGGCCGTCAGCAGGGCGGCCTCGTTCAGGACGTTGGCGAGGTCGGCACCCGTGAAGCCGGGCGTCTTGCGGGCGAGGAGGTCGAGGTCGACGCTGGCCGCCAGCGGCTTGCCCTTCGCGTGCACCTCGAGGATGCGCTTGCGGCCGTCGAGGCTCGGGGCGTCCACGCCGATCTGCCGGTCGAAGCGGCCCGGGCGGAGGAGCGCCGGGTCGAGCACGTCCGGACGGTTCGTCGCCGCGATCAGGATGACGTTCGTCTTGCCGTCGAAGCCGTCCATCTCGACCAGCAGCTGGTTGAGCGTCTGCTCGCGCTCGTCGTTGCCGCCACCGATGCCGGCGCCACGGTGACGACCGACGGCGTCGATCTCGTCGATGAAGACGATGGCGGGCGAGTTCTGCTTCGCCTGGTCGAACAGGTCACGGACGCGGCTCGCACCGACACCGACGAACATCTCGACGAAGTCCGAACCGGAGATCGAGTAGAACGGCACACCCGCCTCGCCGGCGACCGCGCGGGCGAGCAGCGTCTTGCCGGTGCCGGGAGGGCCGTAGAGCAGCACGCCCTTCGGGATCTTCGCGCCGACGGCCTGGAACTTCGCGGGCTCCTTGAGGAACTCCTTGATCTCCTGGAGCTCCTCGATCGCCTCGTCCGCGCCGGCGACGTCCGCGAAGGAGACCTGCGGGTTCTCCTTGTTGTTCATCTTCGCGCGGGACTTGCCGAACTGCATCACCTTCGAGCCGCCGCCCTGCGCGCTCGACAGCAGGAACCAGAACACGGCGCCGATCAGCAGGAACGGCAGGATGATGCCGAGCAGCGACATGAACCAGTTCGACTGCTGGACGGTGTCGTTGTAGCCCTTCGGCAGGTTGGCGTCGTTGACGGCCTTGATGACCTCGTCACCGCGCGGCGTCGAGTAGTAGAACTGCTCGTGCGCGCCGCCGTCCTTCAGCGTGAGGTCGACCCGCTGTTCCGTGGAGTTGACGACCGCGTAGGAGACCTTGTCGTCGGAGAGCTGCTCGAGGCCCTTCTGCGTGTCGATCTGCTGCGTGCCGGACTGGCTGATCACCGCCCAGCCGATCCAGATCCCCACGAGCGCGATCAAGATGTAGATGTACGGCCCGCGGAGGATGCGCTTGAAGTCCATGTGATCCGGGCAGAGCGCCCGACACCTTTCTCTGCCGAAGTTGCGTGCAGATCAGCATACGGCCGCGATTCTGTGGCGAGAATGGGTGTCCTCTGCGGGCGAACTACGAGTAGACGTGCGGGGCGAGCACGCCCACACCGCGCAGGTTGCGGTAGCGCTCGTCGTAGTCCAGGCCGTACCCGACCACGAACGCGTCCGGGATGTCGAAGCCCACGTACTTCACGTCCACCTCGACCTTGGCGGCCTCGGGCTTGCGCAGCAGTGCGACGATCTCGACGCTCGCGGCCCCGCGGGACTCGAGGTTCTGCTTGAGCCAGGACAGCGTCAGCCCGGAGTCGATGATGTCCTCGACGATGATGACGTCGCGGCCGTGCAGGTCGGTGTCGAGGTCCTTGAGGATGCGCACCACGCCGGACGACTTCGTGCCGGAGCCGTAGGACGACACGGCCATCCAGTCCATGCGGGCCTGCATCTTGAGGTGGCGCGAGAAGTCGGCCATCACCATGACCGCCCCCTTGAGCACGCCGACGAGGAGCGGATCGCGTCCCGCGTAGTCGGCGTCGACCACCGCGGCGATCTCGGCGAGCTTCTCGTCGATCTGCTCGGGGGTGAAGAGCACTTCGGACAGGTCTGCCTGGACGTCGGAGAGTTCCACCACCACAGACTAACCGGCGCTGAACGCGAGCCGGTCCCCGGACCGCGAGGCCCGGACGCCCGGCAGGTCGATCGGTCCCTGGCCGCTCCAGTCGGTGACGAGCCGGCACACCTCGAGCGTCTGCACCCGGGACAGCGTGACCCCGAACTCGCTCTCCACCGCGAGCCGCACGAGTCGCTGCCGGAGCGCCGGCGGGTTGGCCGCGAGCTCCCGGACGGACAGCGAGATGCCGGCCTCCGAGTGCTCGGCGAGGTCCTCCGCCATCTCCTCGGCGAAGTGGTCGAGCGCTGCGGAGTCCTCGCGGAGCTGGTCCGCCGTGCGCGCGAGGGCCTCGGGCACCCCGGGTCCGAGCTCCCGCTCGAGCGCCGGCATGAGGCTGGTGCGGACTCGCACCCGCGCGAAGGCCGGGTCGTCGTTCTGCGGGTCGTCCCACGGGGCGAGCCCGGCGGCGGCGCACGCCTGCCGCGTCACGTGGCGGCGCAGCCCGAGCAGCGGTCGGCCGTAGGCCGGCCCGTCCGTCCGCACCGCGAGGGCCGCCATGCCGGACAGGGCGTCCGGCCCGCTCCCCCGGGCGAGCCCGAGGAGCACCGTCTCGGCCTGGTCGTCGAGGGTGTGCCCGAACAGGACCAGGGGCGACCCCGTCTCGGCGGCGACGGTCGCGATCGACGCGTGCCGCGCCTCCCGAGCCGCCGCTTCGGGACCACCGTCGGACCCGACCGCGACCCGACGCACGGCCACGGGTGCGAGTCCCAGCTGCTCCGCCTGCCGGGAGGCGCGGGCCGCCACCGCCTCGGAGCCCGCCTGGAGCGCGTGGTCGACGACCACCGCGCCCGCCCGGAGGTCCTGCTTGGTCGCCTCGAACGCGGTCGCGGCCGCCAGGGCGAGCGAGTCCGGTCCGCCGCTCAGCGCGACCAGCACGAGGTCACCCGGGCGCACCACCCGGGTGTCGAGCGCCTCGGCGAGCAGGGTGCGGACGGCCAGCCGGGTCGCCGCGACGGCGGGGTCCAACCGGGGACGCGGAGAGTTCACCCGGTAACGTTAGCCGCGCTTTCCAACCGCCGAGAGACCAGGAGCGCAACATGGCCGCGTACGACGTCGTCGTCGAGATCCCCAAGGGCAGCCGCAACAAGTACGAGGTCGACCACGAGACCGGTCGCGTGTACCTCGACCGCGTGCTGTTCACCTCGTTCGTCTACCCGACCGACTACGGGTTCTTCGAGAACACCCTCGCCGACGACGGCGACCCCGTGGACGCGCTCCTGCTGCTCGAGTACCCGGTGTTCCCGGGCGTCGGCGTGAAGGTCCGCCCCGTCGGCGTCTTCAAGATGAGCGACGAGGCCGGCAACGACGCGAAGGTGCTCGTGGTCCCGGCGAAGGACCCGCGCTGGCAGCACATCCAGGACATCTCGGACGTCGACGAGCAGACGAAGGCCGAGATCGCGCACTTCTTCGAGCGCTACAAGGACCTCGAGCCGAACAAGTGGGTCAAGGCCGAGGGCTGGGGCGACGCCGCCGAGGCCGAGGCCATCGTGCAGGCCGGTCAGCAGGCCTACGTGCCCGCCGGTCACTGACACGTCGCTTCCGGCGCTCGTGCGCCGCGACCGGCGTCCGCGCCGCGTGACGAACGACGCGCCCCGTCCTGACGGGGCGCGTCGTTCGTTCGCGGGTGCGGTGCGGCGGGACCGCGAGCCGCGGGGGCGCTACAGCGAACCGCTCGGACGGGCGACGTACGGCAGGAGCTGGCTCGGCGTCCACACGGCGCGCTCGACGACGCCGACTCCGGGGCGTGCGGCCTCGACCATCATCCCGTTGCCGGTGTAGATCGAGTCGTGGTAACCGCCCGACGCGGTTCCGTTCGACGAGTAGAAGAGGATGTCCCCGGGCTGCCGCTGCGAGAGCGGGACGAGGCGACCGATCGCGGCGAAGTGGTTGTACTGCCAGACGACGTTGTGGCCGCCGGTCGCGATGCCCTGCGAGCTGTAGGCCATCATCACGAGGCCCGAGCAGTCCCAGTTGTTCGGGCCGGCACCGCCGAGCACGTAGGGCTTGCCGAGCTGTGCCCGCGCGTAGGCGATCGCGCCGGCAGCCTTCGAGGGGCTGCTCGGTTGCGTCGGCGTCACCGGCTGGCTCGGCTGCGTCGGGGTCGTCACCGGGGTGCTCGGCTTCGACGGGGTGCTGGGCTTCGAGGGGGTGCTGGGCTTCGAGGGGGTGCTGGGCGTGCTGGGCTTCGACGGGGTGCTCGGCTGCGTGCCGCCGCCCGAGCCGCCACCGGTCGGCGCCGTGCCCGTGCCACCACCGGTCGGCGCCGTGGCCGTGCCGCTCCCGCTGCCGTCGGCCGCGCTCCCGCCGCCCGCGTTCGTCGCGGTCTCCGTCGGGAGCTGCGCCTCGGCCTGCTTCGCCTGCTGCGCGGTCCAGTAGGCGGTCTCGGTCGCGACGCTCGTGCCCTTCAGGTACGCGAGCTGCTGGAGGACCTCGTCCTGCTGGTCCTGCTCCTTCTGCAGGCGGGTCTGTGCGGACGCCGCCGTGGCGTTGGCGTCGTCGAGGGCCTGCTTCGTGGCGTCCGTGGCCTTCGCGAGGGCCTTCGTCGCCGCGGACTGCTGCGCGGTGATCGCGTCGACGGTGTTCTGGTCCGCCTGGGCCCGGGCGAGCGCCGTGGCCGACCGCTCGGACAGGTGCGTCATCGTCCCGACGCGGTAGAGCAGGTCCTTCGAGTCCTTCGCGTCGATGAGCATCGCGGTCGAGAGGTCTCCGCCACCCGTACGGGACAGCTCCACCACGAGCCCGGCCACCTGCCGCGCGGAGTCCTTCGCCTCGGCCTTCGCCCGCTTCGCCTGGGCGCCGAGGTCGTCGAGCGTGGACTGTGCCTCCTGCTGCTGCGACGAGGCGAGCGCGTACGTCTGCGCCGCCTGCATCTCGGAGACCGACGCGCTGTCGGCAGCGTCCTGGAGCGACTGCAGCCGGGTGCTCAGCTCGTCGACGGTGGACTGTGCGCGGGCCGTGTCGGCCTTCGCCGCTCGCACGTCGTCCCAGCTCGGGGCCGACGGCGCCGCCTGGGCAGGGCCGGCGACCACGACGGAGAGACCGATCCCGAGGACGGCCATCACCGCGATGCCGCAGGAGAGGGTGCGAGCGGAGTGCTTCACGAGGACACGGGCCTTTCAGGCGCGCACTTGGTCATACCGAGATCCCCCGCGCTGCCATGAAGGGGACCGGGTCGACGGCGGCGCCGTTGACCCGGGTCTCGAAGTGGAGGTGGCACCCGGTCGACCACCCGGTCGAACCGACCTTGGCGATCTGCTGGCCGGCGGACACGTGCTGTCCGGCCGACACGAGGGTGCCCCCGTCGACGATGTGGCCGTAGGCGGTGGAGATCCCACCGCCGTTGTCGATGATGACCTCGTTGCCGTAGCCGCCGCCGTTCGCCGCGAACGTGACCGTCCCGGACGCCGCCGCGTAGATCGGCGAGTAGCAGCCGGGAGCGAGGTCGACGCCGGCGTGCAACGCGTAGTTCTTCGTGTACGGGTCGAGCCGGTAGCCGTAGGGGCTCGTCTGGTACCCGCCGGTGGGACGGACCCAGCCGGAGGAGTTCGGGGCACCGCCACCCGCGCCGCCGGGCTGGGCCGCCGCAGCCCGGGCAGCTGCCCGGGCGAGGGCCGCCTGCCGTGCCTTCTCGACCTCGACGCCCTTGTTGTAGCGCGCCTCGACGTCCGACGCGTTCGTCGTGAGGAGGGTGAGCTGGGCCTCGAGCCGGGCCTTGTTCTCGGCCTGCGCGTCGACGGCCGACTGGGCGCTCTCCGCGGCCTGCTGTGCCGCCTGCATCTTCTGCTGCGCGGCGGTCGCGAGCGCGCCGAGCGCGGACTCGGCCACCTTCGCCTTGTCGGCGAGGCCCTGGGCGACACCCCGGTCCTGCGTTGCCTGGGAGTAGATGCCGTCGGCCTGCTCGCTGAGCTTCGACATCGCGCCGAGCTCGTACAGCAGGTCGCCGGACTTCGACGGGTGCGTGAGGATGTCGGTGGTCACGTCGTTCGCGCTCGCGCGTCCGAGCTGCGCGGCGAGCTGGCCGGCCTGCGCCTCGGACGCGGCGGCGGTCTTCTCGGCGGCGTCGGCCTGCGACTGCAGCTTCTGCTGCTTGAGCGTCGCGTCGTCGTACTTCGTCTGGGCCGTCTGGTAGGCGGCACCGGCTGCCTCGGACGACTTCTCCGCCGCGTCCGCCTTCTCAGTGAGGTCCGCGATGAGCCCCTTGATCTGGGTGACCTTGGCCTGCTGGGCCGACTTCGAGGCCTTCGCCTTCTGGACGTCGGACCAGCTCGGGTACGCGGCCGCACTCGCCGACGTGGCGGGAGCCACCGCCGCGATGGTGCCGGCGGTGAGCACGACGGCGACCGCGGCGGCGATGACGCGGCTGCGGTGACGGAGTGACAGCGATGGTGAGGTCGACATGTATCTCGATTTCGTAACAGCGCGGCAAGGCTCACGCACGTAACACTGTTAACAGACGCAACAGTAACAACAGGTGTCGCACCCGCATACCCCTCGCACGAGGGGCACGGGCCGACGACGATGCTCGCACCCGAGCACCGACAGCACGAATCGGGGCCTGGAGCCCCACGGTGAGTGAAGTCCCGGCCGCCCGGGTCGGGAGTGCGACACGCCGGGGGTGCACGCGTGGCGGCCCTCGATTTGTGAAACCCGCAGGGCATCCGTATGCTTGTCCATCGGTAGCGCGAAGCACCGCTTGCGGCCCTATCGTTTAGTGGCCTAGGACACCGCCCTTTCACGGCGGCAGCACGGGTTCGAATCCCGTTGGGGTCACTCCACGCGAGTGAGCGAGCAAGCAGAGCGACACCACATGCAATTCAATATGGCCCTGTAGCGCAGTTGGTTAGCGTGCCGCCCTGTCACGGCGGAGGTCGCGGGTTCAAGTCCCGTCAGGGTCGCCACGGCTGGATAGCTCAGTTGGTAGAGCGTTCGACTGAAAATCGAAAGGTCCACGGATCGATGCCGTGTCCAGCCACGGTGAAGAGCCCCTCACGAGAGTGAGGGGCTCTTTTGCGTGCCCGGCGGGCGTGCTCGGTGGGCGTGCTCGTGTTCGTGCTCGTGCGTTCCGCGATCGAACCACGTTCCCGACGTCGAACCGGGCCGCGCGGCTGGTTCGACGTCGGTATCGTGGTTCGATCCGGCGTTCAGGCCTCGCGGGTCTTCGGGCTGCTGGCGTGCGTCTTGGCCGGGTCGCGCTCCACGACCGAGCCGAGTGCGTCGTCGATGCGGGACATGAGCTCGTCCGGGATCCGGACGCCGGCGGCACCGGCGTTGTCGCGGACCTGGTCCGGCCGGGACGCCCCGATGATCGCCGAGGCGACGTTCTCGTTCTGCAGCACCCATGCCACCGCGAGCTGCGCCATCGACAGGCTCAGCTCGTCCGTGATCGGCTTCAGGTCCTGCACGGCGGTGAGCACCTCGTCGTTCATGAAGCGCTCGATCATCTTCGCCCCGCCCTTGTCGTCCGTGGCGCGCGAGCCCTCGGGGAGC